>JAWCLH010000013.1 GCA_038851035.1 Thermoplasmata archaeon | reverse complement strand
CGCTCGAGGTCTCTGATGGTACGGAGAAGGCTCTGGCCGAGGTGAGCATCGTTGTCCTGAAGGCCGAGAAGGTGACGGTTCAGGAAACGGGCTGGGTGGCGGGGGCTGGATTAGCGCTCGGCATCGTTATCCTGCTGGTCGTTCTTGCCGCTGTCTTTGTGGCGGTCTCGAGGAGGCGCAGGAGGGCTGGCGAGGAGGCGGGTGCGGCCGGCGCGGGTGGCGCGGGAGCCGCTGCGGCCGCTGCAGGGATTGCAGCGGCTGCGGGCGCCGCCGCGGGGGCCGGTGCAGCTGTGGCAGCCGCGAGGCCTTCGAAAGAGGACAAGGTCCTCGAGGAGGCGAAGAAGCTCGTCGCCGAGGTCGAGGACGCTCTTGCGGAGCATCTTGAGGAGCACCCGGATGGAGCGGCGCAAGTCTCGGGCGCAATGGAGAAGCTCGAGCTCGCTCGCGATTTCATCAAGGAAGGCGACGGGGAGGCGGCGATGCAGTTTGCGATGGAGGCGAGGGCGGCGCTGGGAGGAGTTGTGGGAGGGGTAGCGGGCCGGGCTGGGGGAGGACCCGCGGTTGCAGAGGGGCAAGCAAAAAAGCCGAGCGGCGCTCTCAGGTGCCCATCCTGCGGCGAGGCCCTTGAGCCCGAGTGGCCAATGTGCCCGGCCTGCGGGCACAAGACGAGATAAGGCTAGGAAAGGAAGGCTGGTCTGGGGACTTTTGTGTCTAATGCCATGGAAGAGCACACCGGGAAATCCCTTGCGCATTGCTTGATCCGATTTCCAGAGCCGATTCTGCTCCCCCAACCTTTTTATTGCGGGGTCGCACTAGTCCCTTCGTGGACCCAGACAGCCTGAGGATACTCATTCGCCAGCAGTACCGCGTCGTCGGCCCCGGCCGGCACAGCGCGGTCAAGCTATGCCACTGGATGCGCCAGAAGCTGCTCCACGGCAGGCCCTGCTACAAGGAGCAGTTCTACGGCATCTTGACCCACCGGTGCCTACAGATGACTCCAGCGGTCAGCAACTGCAACCACTCCTGCCTCTTCTGCTGGCGCCTCCACCCGGACGGTGGCGGCGAGGGTCTAAGGGATGACCCGGAGATAATAGTCGAGGAAGCGATTCAGGCCCAGAGGAGCCTGATATCCGGCTTCAGGGGCGATGAGCGCTGCGACCCCCTCCTCTGGAGGGAGGCGCGGGAGCCGAACCAGGCCGCGATATCCCTGAGCGGCGAGCCGACCCTCTACCCACGCCTCGGCGGCCTCATCGAAGTGCTGAGGCGGAGGGGCTTCACGACATTCTTGGTCACGAATGGAACTCTGCCCCGTGCGCTGGAGCGACTTGACCCTCTACCGGACCAGCTATACGTAACCGTCGCGGCGCCTGACGAAGAGACTTACCGAAAGCTCTGCGCGCCCCGATTCTCTGGGGGGTGGCAGAGGCTCAGAGAGACGCTGGAGCTGCTTCCATCCCTGGACACAAGAACCGTTATCCGCCACACCCTGGTCGAAGGCTGGAATCTGGGGCGGGAGGAGGACTACGCCGCGCTAGACGCGGCTGCCGAGCCTCTCTTTATCGAGGCGAAGGGCTATGTATTCGTCGGGGACTCGAGGAGCAGGCTCAGCCTATCCAACATGCCCTCGCAGGAAAGAGTCCGTCTCTTCGCCCGGCGGCTGGAGGCACTCCTTCCCGGCTACGTCACACTAGGCGAGAGGCCCGACAGCAGGGTGGTCGCCCTGACGCGGGACCCTTCGCGAGCGAAAATAAAATGAGGTGAATCGGTGTTGGGGAACTCGATGGACGAGCGCTGCGAAGTCCTCATCGTAGGCGCGGGGCCCGCCGGCATCCAGGCGGCCATCCATGCATCGCGCCGGGGGGTCTCGGTGGTGATAACTGGAAGGCCATCCGGGAGCGCGCTCGCGAAGGGCCACATAGAGAACTACGCCTTCCTTCCGGGCAAGAGGAGCGGCGAGGAGCTTCTTAAAATCGGGCTCGCTCAGGCGACCGGCTTCGGCGCGCGGCACATTGCGGAGGACGTGATGGCACTGGAGACCTCGAGAGAGGGCTTCCTAGCGAGACTAGAGTCGGGCAAAACGCTGGGGGCTGGGGCAGTGGTGTTGGCCACGGGCGCCGCGAGGAAGAGGCTCGGGGTGCCAGGGGAGAGGGAGCTGGAGGGCAGGGGGGTCAGCTACTGCGCCGACTGCGACGCCGGGTTTTTCAAAAAGAAGAGGGTGGTTGTGGTCGGGGAGGGGAGCGCGGCCGCGGGCGCGGCGCTGCACCTGGCGCGCTTTGCCTCAACAGTCAATCTGGTGGCCGAGAGGCTCGAGGTCGCTCCGGAGCTGGTGAGGCAGCTCGGTGAGGCGCGCGTAGCTGTTATGACGGGGAGAAAGGTCCGGGAGATTCTGGGTAGGGACGCCGTTGAGGCCGTTTCACTCTCGGACGGCAGCAGGCTCGAGACCGATGGCGTCTTCATAGAGAAAGGGGCGCGCGGGGTCATGGAACTCGGGGCCTCGCTGGGCATCTCGCTCGACGAGAATGGGAACGTGGCTGTGGATAGGAACCAGGCCACCGCCGCCCGGGGAGTATTCGCCGCGGGCGACGTAACTGGCCCGCCTTGGCAGATGGCGAAGGCCGTGGGCGAGGGCTGCGTCGCGGGCATAAGGGCGGCGGAGCACGTCAGGGGCGGGGGAGGGGGCTAATGCAGGCCGAGAGGGACAGGGAGAGGGACAGGACGAAGATGGACTCGATCTCCCTGACCTGCCCTGTATGCGACACATTCTTCATCTCCTGGGAGGCGAAGTCCTTCGGCTACGAGACGCGCAGGACTGACTTCAGGCCAAATTATGAGGAGCCCAACCCCATGAGGCTCTACTACCACCTATGCCCCTGCTGCAAGCTCTGCGCGGACCAGGAGTACTTCCAGCTCGAGCTCTCCGGGACGCAGAAGAGGGAGCTTGCAGAGTGCCTCAGGGTGCTCTATTCCAAATACGGCGAGGGAATCGAGACCTCACTCCCGGCGCGGCTTTACTACGGTGCGGAGGTCGGGGAGCTCCTACAGTACCTGGGCCATATTCAGGAAACCCCCTTCGACCGCGCCCTGAGCTTCGTACAGCCGTTCTGGTGGAGCGGGCCCGAGGAGAGGGCGAAGTACGGCAAGCTCGCCCTGAAGAAGCTCGAAGAGGCCCTGAGTAAAGTCAGGCCCCACACCGAGGACGCACTCCACATCCGGTACCTCATGGGCGAGATATCGAGGAGGTTGGGGAGGAAGAGGGAAGCGAAGAAGCACTTCGAGGCCCTCCTGCATCTCCGCCCCCTGCGCGAGAACGAGAGCAACCGATTCCTCTTCGACCTCGCAGAGCAGCAGATGACTAACCCTAAGGACATTCTGCCGGAGGAGAGCCTCAATCCCTTCGGACGCGGACCACCCTCTGGGGGAAGGGAACCTCCACGCCCTCCCTCCGGAAGCGCTTGAATACCTCCTTGCGGAGCTCGTGGCTGACGCGCCACCTGTTCTGGAAGTCGTCGACGACGAACCACACCTTGTACTTGATTCCGCTATCGCCGAACTCGGTCAGGCGGATGATGTGCCTGTGCTTCTCGTCCTTGACCACATTCGGGTGGGAGCTGACAACCTCGTCTATTATCTTCTCGACCTTGTCCAGGTCGCTGTCGTAGGCGACGCTGAGCTCGACCACCGCCTTCTCCATCCTCGTGGGGCGGCAGACGTTGATTATCTGCATGTTCGCGATCTTGCTATTGGGTATCGATATCGTGTCCACGGTGAAGAGGTTGTAGAGCTGGGTGCTCCTCATCCCTATATGCTTCACCTCGCAGTAGTCCCCGTTCTCGAGCACTATCGTCTCCCCCACCGAGAATGGTCTGTCGAGGAGGAGGTGGACGCCCGCGAAAAAGTTGGAGAGGGTGTCCTGTGCGGCGAAGGCGATGACGAGGCCGGCCACGCCCATGCCCGCCAGGAAGACAGTGACGTTTATGCCGAGGTAGTTCAGGACGAAGATGCAGGCGATGACCACTATCACCACGGTCCCGATGTTGTCGAACACGGGCACAAGAACGTCGTCCACGCGGCTCTCGGTCCTCTCGGCGACCTCCTTCAACCAGCTGATGAGGACGCCCTTGAATATCTTGTATCCAACGTAACACAGAATGAGGATTATCACAAGGTCCCGCGCGCGAACGAGCCACGATATGACGTCGGCCCTAAGCTCCAGCTGCGCGAGGGAGTCGATAACGCCCCAGAGAACGATTATTGCGAGAACGGGGATGCTGATAATGTCCAGCACGATGTCGTCGTACTTCGTCTTCGTCCTCTTCGCGAGCTTCCTGAGGAAGGGAATGATGGCGAAGGTCGCGAGGGCACCCACGACGAACCATATCAGGACCAGAATGGCGAAACGGCCCCACCTGTTGTCCAGAGGCTCCGGCAGGCTCAAGTGGTAACCGAGCAGGTCCAGACCGTGGACCTCCTGCGTCGGCTGGGCGACGACTGTGAAAGTCACGGACCTAGAGAGCTCGAAGGAGGCGGGGGTTGTGGAGGTCGTTATCTCGGTCACGTTTATCCGGACCACCACCGTCTTCGTCTCCCCCAGGTTCGACCGCCTTGAGTCAAACACGAGCTGAAACTCTTGAGCGGAGTTAGGGGAGAGGGCGAAGGTCGACGGCTCCAGCGAGAGCCTCCAGGTGCCGTAGTCGTCCGCAAGGCCAAGCCGGACGTTGTAGGAGGTGATATTATTCATGTTCACGGCGAACCAGCCCGCCGTGGCCCTCTCGCCCCCGACGACCTCCCTCTCGTAGCTCGCGTCCCTGTTTAGAATCTTGACGTCCTCGCCAGGCCCAGCCCGGGCGGAGGGGGTCTGGAGCACGAGGGCTGCCACCAGTGCGAGCGTGGCTGCGAGCCGGAGACACTCCGCCATCCTCATTTTATCGCCCTTCATCTGCGAGCGTGGTCCAATACTAGTGGACGGTAAAAAAGTATCGGAGGGCACGGGTCCCTCCAGAGCGCACGGCGGCACTAGCTGCAGAGGCGGGCTTTCGCGGGCCGCTCGGGCCGGGGTCGTCTGCATAAATTTTATATAATGCGTTTGTAATAAGAGCTGATTGCCCGTGGAAGACGCGGGCCGCGGTCTGGAAGGCGATGGCTGCGAGCGGAATTCGTGCGAATTCCGGCCATGAGCAGTCAGGTCCATTGATCGCGATAGAGATGGAGAGCCGAGAAAACCGGTTACGGGACCTCTTGGCTCCGACGCTCGATGATGAGGCGATACTCAGGAACCGCCAGTTCGTTTAGAGAAGTCTATGTGACCGTTTCTTCCAATTCTGGTTGATCCTGCCAGAGGGCACCGCTATTGGGATACGCTTAAGCCATGCGAGTCGAGAGGTGAAAGACCTCGGCTGACGGCTCAGTAACACGCGGATAACCTGCCCTCGAGTGGGGGATAATCTCGGGAAACTGAGAATAATACCCCATAGGCCCGGGAGTCTGGAATGACCCCGGGCTGAAAGCTCCGGCGCTCGAGGATGGGTCTGCGGCCTATCAGGCTGTAGTGGGTGTAACGGACCCACTAACCTTCGACGGGTACGGGCCTTGAGAGAGGTTGCCCGGAGATGGATTCTGAGACACGAATCCAGGTCCTACGGGGCGCAGCAGGCGCGAAAACTTCGCAATGTGGGAAACCACGACGAGGGAATCCCAAGTGCCAACGATTTATCGTTGGCTGTTGCCCTGTCTAAAAAACAGGGAGAGTAAGGGCTGGGTAAGACGGGTGCCAGCCGCCGCGGTAATACCCGCGGCCCGAGTGGTGCTCGTTATTATTGGGTTTAAAACGTCCGTAGCCGGTCCAGTAAATTCTTGGGTAAATCGACCGGCCTAACCGGTCGAATTCCGGGGAGACTGCTGGACTTGGGACCGGGGGAGGTCGGAGGTACTTCCAGGGTAGGGGTGAAATCCTGTAATCCTGGGGGGACCACCAGTGGCGAAGGCGTCCGACCAGAACGGCTCCGACGGTAAGGGACGAAGCCCTGGGGCGCAAACGGGATTAGATACCCCGGTAGTCCAGGGTGTAAACGCTGCGGGCTTGGTGTCGGGGGTCCTACGGGGGCTCCCGGTGCCGGAGCGAAAGTGTTAAGCTCGCTACCTGGGGAGTACGGTCGCAAGACTGAAACTTAAAGGAATTGGCGGGGGAGCACCGCAACGGGTGGAGCGTGCGGTTTAATTGGATTCAACGCCGTAAAACTCACCGGGGGCGACGGTTATATGAAGGCCAAGCTGATGACTTTGCCTGATTTTCCGAGAGGTGGTGCATGGCCGTCGTCAGTTCGTACCGTGAGGCGTTCTGTTAAGTCAGATAACGAACAAGACCCCCACCGCCAATTGCCACGCCGTCCTCCGGGACGGCAGCACATTGTCGGAACCGCTGGTGCTAAACCAGAGGAAGGAGGGGGCAACGATAGGTCAGTATGCCCCGAATCCCCCGGGCTACACGCGCGCTACAAAGGCCGGGACAATGGGCTCCAACCCCGAGAGGGGAAGGCAATCCCGAAACCCGGTCATAGTTCGGATTGAGGGCTGTAACTCGCCCTCATGAAGCTGGAATCCGTAGTAATCGCGGATCAACATTCCGCGGTGAATATGCCCCTGCTCCTTGCACACACCGCCCGTCAAACCATCCGAGTTGGGTCTGAGTGAGGGCGTCCTGTATGGGACGCTCGAACTTAGGTTCAGCAAGGAGGGTTAAGTCGTAACAAGGTATCCGTAGGGGAACCTGCGGATGGATCACCTCCTACGTAAACAACATCGGTGGTCCTGCCCGTGACCAACGGGAAATGAGGCAGGTCTACCTTGTTGCAGACGAACTGGTGGCTCCTGGGCGCCAAACTCATCGAGCGTCCAAGTTTTTATATGAAACAGGTTAGCGGAGCTGCTGTGTCAAGGCGAAGACTAGCCGGGAGGGGTGCGGTGGAGGTTTGGGCCAGCGAAGTTCGTGAAGAGCCCGCTCCGTTGTGCTGTGTGGGAACGAGCGCTTCTTGGGGGACTCGGAGCCGCGAAAATATTTCCTAGAGAGAGCGCCGTCCCCGTGATGGGGCGCCCGTCAGCCCGCAAACCTCTATATATCTCGGTCTCATTCAGCTCTCCATGATGGCGTCCGATGGCTTCAGCAACCGCACGCGGGCCATCGGGCGGTATAAGCGCGGGGATGGCCCAGCCCGGCACGCCGAGGCCCTCAGGGCCTCTGCGCCTCGGCGAGCTCGCTCATGCTCGCTCGCCTTCGGCCTGGAAGACCTCACGGTCCTCCGTGCCTCGGCGAGCTCGCTCATGCTCGCTCGCCTTCGGAGGCAAGCCTTGCCGGGCTCTCTGTCCCCGCCTACCAAATCGCAGCGCGGGGATGGCCCAGCCCGGCAAGGCGGCGGGTTGCTAACCCGCTGGTGCCATGCACCACGGGGGTTCAAATCCCCCTCCCCGCGCTTTTTCTATTGCAATGTTAACCGTTGAAGGGGATTTGAGAAGGCGCCCCCTCCGGCCTGTTGTGAACTATTGAAAAAACATCCTTTGTTATAAAAATAAATATAAAAATTCTGGTATTTATCGATTAAATATAAATAGGTGTTGATGTATGCACATGCTCAATCCGGAGGTAAAATATAAATATTGACAGAACCGGGGGGGAGGGCCGGGGTGGCAATGGCCTCAGAAATTATTGAAGTTGTTGGCAGGGACCTAGGCTTTATGGACGGTATCATGTGGGCCTGTAGCTCAGCTAGGTAGGGCGCGCTCCCCAGACACACCGCGCGCATGACTCGCGGACCGGTCGAGGCGCCCCTAGAAAGAGCACCTGGCTTTTATGTTCGCTGCTGAACCTCAGCGGGCGTGGACACCAGGTGGCCAGGGGTTCGAATCCCCTCAGGCCCGTGAGCGAAAAGTGCGGTAGGAGCGTCGTAGAGGAGCAGAAGGAAGCGGGTGGTATAAATGGAGCAGAAGTTCAGCGTGATGAGTCATCAGCTGGTTCCGATGCATATCCTTCTGTCCGAGGAGGAGGAGAAAGAGGTTCTTGCGAAGTACAAGACAACCAAGGACTCACTCCCGAAGATTCGCAAGTCGGACCCGTGTATTCAAGCGCTGGAGGCGCAGGCGGGGGAGGAGATTCGGCGCGGGAGAATCATTAAAATCATCAGGAGCAGCGAGACGGCAGGGAAGTACGTCTGCTACAGGGTGGTCGTGGACTAGAGGTGGTGCGATGCAGGAGCTGGTTGAGTTCTTTTTTAAAAACCGGAGCATAGTAAACCATCATCTCGAGTCTTTCAACACCTTCCTCCCAACTCCGGACAACCCGAACAACCGTATGCAGAAAATCGTTGACAGCGTCCGCGTCAGCGAGGATGACACAGAGAGGGGGGTCATAAAGCTCGAGCTCGACAAGAGCGGACACGAGACCATCGAGATTCACATGGGCAGGGCCCGGGACCCAGTTACGGGGAACATATCGCCGCGCGCCAGGCCGACCATCAGCGTTGGGCTGCCGGTGGTCAAGGAGGCCGACGGCTCCTCCCACGAGCTCACGCCGATGGAGGCCCGGCTCCGCTCCCTGACCTACAAGGCGCCGATTTACCTCGAGTTCACGGTGGTGGAGAACGGCATAGACCGCGAGCCCGAGAAGGTGCACATCGGAGACCTGCCGATAATGGTACGCTCGCGCAAGTGCAACCTCCACAGGGAGAACATAAAGAGCGACGGGGAGCTGACTGATGAGGAATATAACTGGAAGCTTATCGAGATGGGCGAGGACCCGCTCGACATGGGCGGGTACTTCATCATCAGCGGCACTGAGCGCGTCCTAATCTCACTTGAGGACCTGGCCCCAAACCGCGTGATGGTGGAATATGACGAGCGCTACGGCCACAGAGTCGAGATTGCAAAGGTTTTCTCGCAGAAGGAGGGCTACCGAGCCCTGACAGTCGTTGAGAAGAAGACCGACGGTATGCTGATCGTGTCGGTCCCGGCGGCGAGCGGCCAGATACCGCTGGTCATCCTGATGAAGGCCCTCGGGATGGAGAAGGACGAGGACATCCACAGGGCGATAGTCTCCGACCCGGCGATGTCGAATATAATCTTCGCCAATCTGGAGGAGTGCCAGGACAAGAAGCTCTATCCTCCGGACGGCGTGTTCACCACCGAGGACGCGATAATCTATCTCGAAAAGAAGTTCGCCACGGGCCAGGCCAAGGAGTACAGGACGAAGAAGGTAGAGAGCATCATCGACCGCTCCCTGCTCCCCCACCTGGGCGACACGAAGAAGGACAGGCTCAAGAAGGCGATATTCCTCGGCCGGGTGGCGAGGTCGGTGCTCGAGCTCTCCCTCGGCAAGAGAAAGGAGGACGACAAGGACCACTATGCCAACAAGAGGCTCAAGCTCGCCGGGGACCTGATGGAGGACCTATTCCGCGTGGCCTTCACCAACCTGTGCAAGGACCTGAAATACCAGCTCGAGCGTGGATTCGGGAGGAGGAGGGACCTGAAGATAGCGTCCGCGATTCGCCCTGACATCCTCTCCCAGAGGCTCTTCCACGCCCTCGCCACGGGAAACTGGGTTGGCGGGAGGGTCGGGGTCTCCCAGCTCCTCGACAGGACCTGCAACATGGCCGCCCTGAGCCACCTCAGGCGCGTCACCAGCCCCCTGACCCGCTCCCAGCCCCACTTCGAGGCCCGTGACCTCCACCCGACCCAGTGGGGCCGCCTCTGCCCCAACGAGACACCCGAGGGGCAGAACTGCGGGCTGGTGAAGAACTACGCCCTCATCGTCGAGGTCACGAAGGGCTTCGATGAGGAAGAGGTGAAGTGGTTCCTGAACAACATCGGCCTGAAGGAGATCAAGGGGGGAGAGCACGTCAGCGAGACAAGGATCTACGTAAACGGGGACTTGGTCGGCATGCACGAGAAGCCCCGGGAGCTCGTGGAGGAGATAAGGGAGAGGAGGAGGCAGGGCCTGCTCTCGCCCGAGATCAACATCAGGTACGACGAGACCACTAATGAGATTATAATCAACTGCGACGAGGGCCGCCTGAGGAGGCCGCTGCTGGTCGTCAAGAACGGCAAGTGCCTCCTTACCGAGCGCCATCTGGAGGACCTCAGGAGCGGCAGGATAACCGTAGAGCACCTGGTCAGGGAGGGTGTCATCGAGTGGCTCGACGCAGAGGAGGAAGAGAACGCCTTCATCGCGGTCAGGGAGAGCGAGCTCACCCCCGAGCACACCCACCTCGAGATCGACCCGATGGTGATTCTGGGCGTATGTACCTCCCTCATCCCCTACCCAGAGCACAACTCATCGCCCCGGAATACAATGGGCGCCGGGATGGCGAAGCAGAGCTTGGGCCTCGCCTCGGCCAACTTTAGAATTCGGCCCGACACCAGGGGCCACATCCTTCACTACCCCCAGTTGCCCATCGTGCAGACCAAGGCGATGGAATTCGTGAACTTCAAGCGCAGGCCCGCGGGCCAGAACTTCGTGGTGGCGATTCTCTCATATTACGGCTACAACATGGAGGACGCACTAGTTTTCAACCGCGCCTCGATAGAGAGGGGTCTGGGACGCTCGCACTTCCTGAGGACATACAGGGCGGAGGAGAGGAGGTACCCGGGCGGGCAGGAAGACCACTTCGAGATTCCCAGCCCGGACATCAGGGGAGCTAGGGTCGACGTCACCTACAGCTCGCTCGACGAGGACGGCCTGATCAGCCCTGAGGTGGCGGTCAAGGGAGGCGACGTGCTGGTGGGCAAGACCTCACCACCCCGCTTCCTGGAGGAGCAGACCGACTTCCTGACCCCCCAGAAGCGCCGAGAGACCTCGATCACCGTCAGGCACGGGGAGCAGGGCTGGGTCGACAACGTTCTCCTGACAGAGTCCGAGAATGGGTCAAGGATGGTCAAAGTGTACGTGAGGGACGAGAGGATACCCGAGCTCGGGGACAAGTTCGCGAGCCGCCACGGCCAGAAGGGCGTCATCGGCCTAATAGTGCCCCAGGAGGACCTACCTTTCACGGCCGACGGGGTCACACCAGACCTAATCATCAACCCGCACGCGATTCCATCGCGCATGACCGTGGCCCACGTGCTCGAGATGATCGGGGGGAAGGTCGGGTGCATGGAGGCAAGGATGGTGGACGGGACCCCCTTTGGCGGGGAGCCGGAGGCCGAGCTCAGGCGCGCGCTGATTAGCGCCGGCTTCAAGGAGAACGGCCGGGAGAGGATGTATGACGGAAAGACCGGAAGGATGATTGAGGCCGATATCTTCATCGGCGTCATCTACTACCAGAAGCTGCACCACATGGCCGCGGGTAAGCTCCACGTGCGCTCGCGGGGTCCCGTTCAGATACTCACTCGCCAGCCCACCGAGGGCCGGGCGCGCCAGGGCGGCCTGAGGTTCGGGGAGATGGAGAGGGACTGCCTGATTGGGCATGGCGCAGCCATGGTGATCAAAGACAAGCTGCTCGACGAGTCGGACGGAACCATTCAGTACGTCTGCGGAAACCCGAAGTGTGGCCACATCGCGATGCTGGACCGCCGGGGCTTCCTCAGGTGCCCGGTCTGCGGCGACACGGGCAACATCCACCCGATTCAGACCAGCTACGCCTTCAAGCTCCTGATGGACGAGCTCCTCTCGCTCGGGGTCGCCATGCGGCTCCAGCTGGAGGACCTGAAGTAGGGGTGGTGCGATGATACTCGGCATAAGGAAGAGAATCAAGGCAATAAAGTTCGCCTTCCTCTCGCCCAACGAGATAAGGGCGATGTCCGCCACGAAAATCATTACCGCCGACACATACGACGACGACGGTTTCCCCATCGAGATGGGCCTGATGGACCCCCGGCTCGGCGTGGTCGAGCCCGGTCTCAGGTGCAAGACATGCGGCAGGAAGGTCGACGAGTGCCCCGGCCACTTCGGCCACATCGACCTCGCCATGCCAGTGATTCATGTGGGCTATGTGAAGGAGATCAAGAGGCTCCTGAAGTCCACCTGCAGGCAGTGCGGGAGGCTCCTCCACAAGCCCCTCGAGCTCCCGCCGGCCGAGCCCGTCGAGGAGGCGCTCGAGATTTCGCCCGAGGAGAAGGCGGGGGAGGAGGGGGGGCCCCTTGAAGGGCTGCGCGAGGAGGAGAGGGATGCTGTGCAGGTCAGGATATGCCCCCATTGCGGCGCGGAGCAGGTCAGGATTACCCTGGACAAGCCCACGAGCTTCAGGGAGGGCGGGCACAAGCTCACGCCCAAGGAGGTCAGGGAGAGGCTGGAGAGAATTCCGAACGAGGACCTCCCAGCGCTCGGACTCAACCCCGAGGTCGTGAGGCCGGAGTGGATGGTGCTCACGGCTCTGCCGGTCCCGCCAGTCACCGTCAGGCCCTCGATAACGCTCGAGTCCGGCGATAGGTCCGAGGATGACCTGACCCACAAGCTCGTGGACGTCCTCAGAATTAACCAGAGGCTCAGGGAGAACCGCGACGCCGGGGCTCCCCAGCTCATCGTCGAAGACCTCTGGGAGCTGCTCCAGTACCACGTGACCACCTACTTCGACAACCAGACCTCCGGAATTCCGCCCGCAAGGCACAGGTCCGGCCGGCCCCTGAAGACGCTGGCGCAGAGGCTCAAGGGCAAGGAGGGGCGCTTCAGGTCCAACCTCTCGGGAAAGAGGGTCAACTTCTCCGCGCGCACGGTGATATCCCCGGACCCCCTCCTCTCCATCAACGAGGTCGGAATTCCGATGGAGGTGGCGATGGAGCTCACCGTCCCGATTCGGGTGACCTCATGGAACATGGAGGTCGTGAAGGGCCTAGTGCTCAGGGGCTCGAAGAACTACCCGGGCGTGAACTATGTCATCAGGCCCGACGGCCGCAGAATCAAGGTCACCGACAAGAACGCCCAGAACCTCGCCGAGACGCTGGAGGAGGGCTTCATCGTCGAGAGGCACCTCGTGGACGGGGACATCGTGCTCTTCAACCGCCAGCCCTCCCTCCACAGGATGAGCATAATGGCCCACGAGGTCAGGGTGATGCCGCAGAAGACCTTCAGGCTCAACCTCTCTGTATGCCCCCCCTACAACGCGGACTTCGACGGCGACGAGATGAACCTCCACGCGCTCCAGAGCGAGGAGGCGAGGGCGGAGGCGCGCATCCTGATGAAGGTGCAGGAGCACATCCTCTCCCCCCGCTTCGGCGGCCCGGTCATCGGGGCGATTCACGACCACATCACTGGAGCCTTTATGCTCACCCACGGCGAGCAGAGGTTCAACAAGGACGAGACCCTGTACCTCCTCTCATTCATCGACGTGGGGATGGAGCTACCAAAGCCGGCCGGGAAGGACAGGAACGGCGAGCCCTACTGGACGGGGAAGCAGATCGCGTCCCTAGTGATTCCTTCGAAGCTCAACCTCGAGTACAGGGCCTCGATATGCGCCGGGTGCGAGGAGTGCAAGAAGGAGAGGTGCATGGAGGAGACGGGCTTCGACGCCTATACCGTCATCGAGAACGGCGTCCTGAAGCACGGGGTCATTGACGAGAAGGGCATCGGGGCCTTCAAGGGCAAGATTCTGGACAAAATAGTCCGAGACTACGGCCCCGACGAGGGGAGGATATTCATAGATAACATAACGAAGCTCGCCATCGCAACAATAATGCTCAAGGGCTTCACAACGGGTCTGAGCGACGAGGACATACCGCCAGAGGCTCGGAGGCAAATCGACGAGGTTCTGGAGAAGGCAAGGGCGGACGTCGAAGAGAGGGTCGAGGCCTTCAGGCAGGGCCTGCTCGAGCAGATGCCCGGGCGCTCCCTGGAGGAGACGCTCGAGGTCGACGTGATGAAGCTCCTAGGGCGCGCGAGGGACCAGGCCGGCAACATCGCAAGTAAATACCTTGGTCTCGAGAACTCGGCCGTGATAATGGCGAAGAGCGGCGCCAGGGGCTCGATGCTAAACCTCTCCCAGATGGCCGGCTGCATCGGGCAGCAGGCGGTCAGGGGCGAGAGAATTCACAGGGGCTACCAGTCCCGCACCCTGCCCCACTTCCGCCCCGGCGACCTGGGTGCGGAGGCCATGGGCTTCGTCTCCTCCTCATATAAAAACGGCCTCAAGCCGACGGAGTTCTTCTTCCACTGCATGGGCGGCCGCGAAGGGCTCGTGGACACCGCGGTCAGGACCTCCAGGTCGGGCTACATGCAGCGCAGGCTGATCAACGCCCTCGAGGACCTCAAGGTGACCTACGACGGCACAGTGCGCAACACCTCCGGCACCATTATCCAGTTCAAATACGGGGAGGATGGGGTTGACCCCACCCGCAGCGTCAGGGGCGACGCGGTCGACGTCGACGACATAATAAGAGAGGTCCTCGGCGTGGCGGCGGGGGAGGAGGAGGAGAAGAAGGGCGCCGGGTTCAGATACGGAGAATATGAGGCGGACCTGGTCTCGACGCAGGAGGAGTTCGAGACCGAGGAGGAGACCTCAGAGGACGACTTCGGGGGTGACTGAGCTTGCCAGTGAAGAAGAAGGCGCCGCCGAAGAAGAGGGGCGGGAAGGCCGCGATCAAGTACGCAGCCCCGGAGGGCGAGAAGGTCATAAGGGAGCCGACGCCGTGCGAGCTCGAGCTCAGGGCTGAGCTCAAAGAGATGGGGGAAGAGCTCCCGGACCAGATAATCTGGCGCATCGCGGACAGGATTCACGACATGAACCTGCCTAGGAAGACCATCCGGAGAATTCTGGAGCTGACGTGCAAGCGCTACAAGAGGCACCTAGTGGACCCGACCGAGTCCGTGGGCATCGTGGCGGCCCAGTCGATCGGGGAGCCCGGGACACAGATGACGATGAGGACATTCCACTACGCGGGCGTGGCCGAAATAAACGTGACGCTGGGCCTCCCCAGGCTCATCGAGATCGTGGACGCGCGCAGAATTCCCAGCACCCCCATGATGGAGATTCACTTCCCACCTGAGATTGCGCAGGATCTGGAGGCGGTCCAGAGGGTGGTCTCGGAGATAGAGATGACCAGACTAATCGACGTCGCCGCCATCGAGACCGACATAGCCAACATGGAGATACTGGTCAAGCCCGACCCGGCGAAGCTGAAGGCCAAGAACATCACCATTGAAGACATCGAGAAGGCGCTTGAGAAGAAGCAGAGGGTGAAGTGCGATGTCGAGAAGGTGGGGGAGGACAAATTCGTGGTCAAGTCGAGCGAGATGTCCTATAAGAGGCTCCAGCAGCTCCTCGAGGCCACCAGGAACCTCAAAATCAAGGGCATCGACGGCATCCAGAGGGCCATACTGAGGAAGGAGGCGGAGGGGTATGTGGTCTACACCGAGGGCTCGAACCTCGCGAGGGTTCTCCAGCTCGAGAGCATAGACAGAACCAGAACCACCACGAACAATGTGCTGGAGATTAACGAAGTCCTCGGCATCGAGGCCGCGCGCAGCGCGATAATTAAGGAGGCCCACAAGACGCTCTCTGAGCAGGGGCTGATAGTCGACATCAGACACATAATGCTGGTCGCTGACATGATGACCGCGGACGGCGAGGTGAAGGCGATAGGGAGGCACGGAATATCCGGGAGGAAGAGCAGCGTCCTCGCTCGGGCCGCGTTCGAGATAACCACGAACCACCTCCTGAAGGCCGGGATAACGGGCGAGGAGGACCACCTAGGCGGAGTGGCGGAGAACATCATCGTGGGCCAGCCCGTGACCCTCGGCACGGGCGCGATAAACCTGGTCTACATGCCGAGGAAGAGCTCGAAGTGAGGCGGCCGTGGGCTCTCGTCAACCGCTGGATGGAGGGAGAAGACAGGAGGGCAGAGGGATGATTGACATCACAAGGGAGCTCAGGACACTTGTGACGACGGGAAAGGTGCTGCTCGGGGCCGACCAAGCGAAAAAGGCCCTCAAGTCGGGCACGGCGAAGCTGGTCATTGTCGCGAGCAATGTGTCAAAAGAGAACGCGGAGGCCATCGCGAAGTTCGAGGGCGCTCCCGTATACAGATTCCCGGGAACGAGCCTTGAGCTTGGCTCTGCGTGCGGGAAGCCCTTTGCCGTCTCGGTCCTGACGGTGCTTAACCCAGGCGAGTCTCAGATAATGAGCGTTCTGAAGTAGGCTCGCCTAATTTCTCAGGAGCCCCAGAGCGCCCGGAGCCCAGGGTGCCTCTCGAGGTGTTAGGGCCTCCCTCAGAGCTCTACCCTCCTGCAAACCTCCGCAACCTCCATTGAACCGCTGGGGAGGACCGTGACCACCAGCCCTTTTACAGGGGGTCTGTAGGCTGACCACCAGCGGAACCAGAAGACCTCCCAGCCGCCTCCCGGGCGCTCTGATACTATGGCGGCTGCCTCATCATCGCTCCCGAGGATGTCGCGCCACCCCCTGACCAGACGGTAGCTGGCGATGATAGCGGCGTCGGCGCTCAGGAAGCCCCCAGCCGCCCCTCCTCCAGAACCGGCGGTTCCCAGCGCTCCATCCCGTGGCTCACCTCGGGCTACGGCGCCAGCTTCGGCTCCAGAACCCCCTAGTCGCTCAGGAAGGGGTTTCTCGGGGGCCTGACATTCCACCGGGGTTCCTCCAGCCACTCCCTCCGCCCCCGGCTCGAGCGTTGGAGCCTCTGAGCGGGCAGACGCGCTCCAGTCCGCGGGAGGCGAGACCTCGTAGAAGAGGCTCCTCCTCGCCTCCCGGCCGATGCGGAGCTTCTGATACTCCGTCAGGATGGCCCCATCGACCTCTCTGCTAAGCTTTATATACCAGGTCAGGTAGCGGAAGGTCGGCTCCGCGTCAACACGGGCTGCTGCGGCGCGATATCTACGTCGGAGGACGAGCTTCGTGCCGCACTTCACAATGAAGTGGAGTAAAATAAGCAGCGCGACGGCGAGGAGCATTAGCCTGAAGGTTCCATAGTCGTAGCCGATCGCCCTTAGGTTCCAGAAGAAAAAAATGAGGGCCAGACTTGAGAAGAGGACATAGGGGTTGACTGCGGCGTCAATTGCGAAGCTGTAGCCCCTCCAGCTCAGCGGGGCGAGGAGAGGTACGGGAAAGTTCGTCAGGAGGTCGCTGAGGACATGGAAAACGCCCGTCATAAGGCCGAGGGCAATGAGGGGGAGGGGGTCGAGACGCCAGAAAAGAGAGACAACGAGAGGGAGGACGAGCGCCATCACCGCCGGGAGGAGGAGGGAGTGGGTGATGCCGTGGTGCCTGAGGCGCGGGAGCCTGTGCCACAGGGGAAACGCGAAGACATCGATGTCGGGCAGAACGCCCGCTATGACGCCGAAGAGTAGCTGGGGCTCTGTGACCCCGCCCGAGAGCAGGCCGAAGCCCTGCCCGAGCAGATAAGAGACCAGCATGTGGGTGAAGAGGTCCATCGCCCGCGGGCACAGTCGCTTGAGCTATAAATTCTTTGGTTCCCGAGAAACTCGGGGTGCACGGTGGAGGCCGGGGGGAAGGACCTGGGCCGGATTCTCCCGCGCCACCGAGCTCGGTGAGCCATTGGAGCTCCCGTCCTTCTGTCGCCGGGTCTAACAGCGTCCCGTCTCAACACTCCGCCGGCGCCGCGCGTTTCGCCTAGGCCACCACGAGTCCATCTATGTCGCCGAAGTGCCTCGCTAGAATCTCGCGCGCCTGATAGAGGTTCCGCCCGCCCTTTCCTATCGCGCGGGCCTTCTCGTCCGGGTCCACCTCCACGACCGCGGTCAGCCTTCCGGCCCTCCGCTCCAGCCTCACACCCCTGACTTTGAAGTTATGGAAGATGTTTCTGATGAACCTCTCGGGCTCCCCGGACCACTCGATGACCTCCACATTCTTTTTCAGAAGACTCCTGAGGCGCTTGAGCCTCTGCCCCCTCTCGCCCATTGCCGCGCGCGCCTGCCCCTCGCCAACAATAAAAATCACCCTTTCTTCAGAGGCGATGCAGTCCCTGACCTCCGCCCTCGTCACAGTCTCGAAGAGCGCGATGAGCTTGAGCGCATCCTCGTCCAGCTTGATCTCCATTGACTCCCGGCGGCGCGCGTTATGCGCCGGGCCGGCTTTAATGTTTCTACGTGTATAGGCGGGGTTGCCGGGAGGGGCCGGAAGCCGGGCGCCGGAGGCCCATGGCTGTTACTGCAGGTAAGGGTTCTCTGAATGCGCGCGGGCCGCGAGAGGCGCCGGCGTGCGCGAGCGGGCGGAATGTGTCAGGACGTTGGCACGAGGCCGCCCCGCACCGCGCCCCCGGCTCCGCAAACGGCCCGGACAACGCCGGCGCGGCGCGTTGCCCTCCCGGGGACCCGTGCCGGCAGAGTGTCCCATCCGTCGGGGGGCCGCGAATTGTCCCCCATGAGAAAGGGGCCCGTCTCTTTCTTCCGGCGCGCTCCCGCTCAGGCTTTTGCGCCCGCGGCCTCGTCGAGCTTCGAGGTGCAGTTGGGGCAGCGAACGGCCTTGATGGGTATCTTGGTGTCGCAGAAGGGGCAGGGCTTCTCCGTCTCCGCCTTTTTCTCCTCCTCCTTCCTCGTCGCCCAGCCCACGGCCTTCACGATGAGGAATATCACGAAGGAGATTATCAGGAAGTTGATTATCGTGTTCACGAAGATGCCCCACCTGAGCGTTACCGCGCCCGCCTCTTTCGCGGCCTGCAGGCTGGGGAAAGATGTCACTGTCGTCCCGTTGACCTCGGCCCCCTTGAGAACTATGTAATTCTCGGAGAAATCAACCCCGCCCAGCGCGAGGCCTATGGGCGGCATCAGCACGTCGTTAACCAACGAATTCACGACGGCGCCGAAAGCGATGCCGATTATGATGCCCACGGCCATTCCGAGCACGTTCCCCTTCGCTATGAACTCCTTGAATTCCTTCACAAACCCCTTGGCTTTATCTTGTGCGGTCATGGCTATCCCCAGCGCTGGAGCGAGGCAATATTATTTAAATTAAATCGGGAAGACAGATATATATCATATCCAGGTCCACAGATGCGGTCCCAATGGTGCTCAGGGTCAGGGGGTTGAGGATAAGGGAGCTAGAGCCGGGGGACTACGAGGAGCTCGTGGCGCTCTGGAGAAGAGCGGGCCTTCCTTTCAGGCCGCGGGGCAGGGACAGCAGGAGAGAGATCCTGCGCCAGCTCTCCCTGCCGACGAGCGTCTATCTAAAGGCGGTGGTGGGGCGGGGGGTTGGGAAAAGGGAGGTCATCGCGGGCGTGGTTCTGGGCACCCACGACGGCCGCAAGGGCTGGGTTAACAGGCTTGCGGTCCTGCCTGAGTACCGGAGGCGCGGCGTGGCGCGGGCGCTTGTGCGGGAGCTCGAGAGGCGCTTCAGGAGAATGGGGATAGGAGTCTTTTGCGCTCTAGTGGAGGACTGGAACAGGGTCTCCCTGAAGGCCTTTAGGGCGATGGGCTACGAGCTCCACAGGGACATTTTTTACTTCAGCAAAAGGAGGAGCCGCGGGGCATGAGGCCCCTGCGCAGGGCCTCGCCCTCGTGCCTCTTCCTCCTCATTTCGCGCAGGAGCTCGAGCTTCCGGGGCTGCTTCATGAAGAAGTAGAGCCTCTGGGGCAAGCTCCTGAGGAGCTCGGTGCGGGTGGCGTTTTTTGCGAATGAGAGTAGCGAGTTCCTGTGGTCCAGGAGGTTTATCTCGCGAGGGTCGAAACGCTTCCTCACGGTCGCCCCGCCGATGTGGCGGACGATGGCGCCCGGAACTGCCGCGGGCCGGAGACCCGTGGCGTTGACCATCATCCAGCCAAGGTCTGCGTCCTCCCAGTACCATCCGAAGTCCTCGTCGAATTTTATTAGGTTGAAGACCTCCCTGCGCACGATGCTCCCGCCCCCCCAGATGTACCTCATGTATTGGGGTGGCGAGTTCTTCGACCCGAACCTGACCCGCGTCCCAAGGTCCAGACCGAAGCGGGGCTTGACTATGTAGTCCCTTTCGTAGGGGAACTTGATCTCCTCGCCAATTTCAAAGACGATGAAAACGGCCGCCCCCGCGGTGGGGGTTGCGTCGAGGAACGCCAGTGCGTTCTCGATGCAGTCGGGCTCGAGCACTATGTCGTTGTTTAGGATGCCGATGTACCTCTCCCCGCGGGGCAGAATCGCCCTGTTGTAGGCGGTCCCGAAGTCCAGGTTCTTCTCGTTCTCGAGCAGCTCCACCGCCGGGAACTCTCTCCTCACGAGCTCCCTAGAGCCGTCGGTGCTGGCGTTGTCAATAACAACGACGCGCGGGACGACGGTCTGGCGCAAGAGCGACTCAAGACAGGGCCTCAGGAACTCCTCTCCGTTGTGGTTCAGCACGAGCACGGCGCAGTCTTCCCTTTTTCTCTGCTGGACCACGCCCCCCACCGGGGCCGCCGCCGGACCGCTCATCGGCCCCACCCAACCTCCCCGCGGGCTCCGCGTCCGCCCGTGCCCTCCGGGAGGCGCTGGAGGGGGTTGCGGGTGGTGCGTGCCGCAGGCCCGCTATATCCGCGCTCGCCCTTGGACCGGGCGGGACAACCCATCTCCTCGATGCCTGGCAGTCGACCGCATCGCGGCGCTGGAACCGCAATATCGCTCACCGCCCCCCTCCCCCCTTTGTCACTTGCCCCTCCCCAGAGCCGGGCTCGCCGATCAGCTCCCTGAATGCCTCCCTGAACTCCCCGATGCTCCTCTCCCTACTCCAGCAACTCGCGGCCTCGCGGCACATCAACGACAGCTCCCGGATACGCTTGGAATTCTCCATCAGGGCCACAATTACCCGGGCGGCCGCGGCCGGGTCGGGGGCGACGAGGTGCCGGTCGATGGACTCGAGCAGCTCTTTCGTCCCAGTCATCTCCGAGACCACCGGCACCAGACCCACGGCCATCGCCTCGAGAACGGAGACGGGGTAGGGGTCGAAGCGCGCGAGATGAATATAGAGAGAGCACTTCCTGAGGTGCTCCACCGGCTCCTCAACGAAGCCCGCGAGCTCGACGCCGGGCTCGTCCCTGAACACCTCCGCGAGCGGCCCTTTCCCGATGAGGACAAGCTGGGCCTCAGGGACCCTCGCCCTGACCTCCCTAAAGGCGCGGACCGAAAGGTCGACGCCCTTCCTCTCGTCCATCGCTCCTAGGTATGCTATCTTCTTGGAGGCCGGGTCGGGGGTCGGGCCGGAGTACCTGCTCTCGAAGGAGGGATGGACCACCCGGGCCTTCTCACGGGCCCCTGGGGGCAGGAGCTCAAGCATCATCCTTGAGACCGCGACAATGCCATCGTAGCCCTCCAGAATTCTCTCGAAGGTCCTCCTCCAGCGCGGCGGGAACCCCCGGACCTCCCAGACGAATGGGTCCGCGCATATCAGCAGCGTCCTTCCCCCCCTGAGCTTCTTGAAGACATGGCCCGGAACAACGCCCATCCTGCCCTCGACGATGAGGGCATCGGCCTCGAGCTCGCTCATGTCCGCGACGGCCTGGACAAGTCCCTGAAACAGGGAGGAGGCCGGGAGCCCGAGGGTTCGGAGGGAGATTCCCTTCAGGAGCTCCAGCCCCCTCGCCCTCCCCCGCCCTGCTTCCGAGAGCTCCAGCGCCGCGGCGTCCGTGCGGGTATTGAACCTGTTGGCCACTGGTAGGGCTCCCACGCTCTGCGCCCACGCGAGGTGCATGGGGTGGGGGCCATCGTAGAGGAAAGCGACCCTCATTCCCGTCCAATGCAAATCGTGGACCGGCTCTATAAATTGTTCCATCGGGAGCGCGGCCCTCGGAAAGCCGGCCCGGGGGCCGGGAGAGCAGCTCCCTAGCTCTCCGCCCGGAGCGCCTTCTTCAGCTCGCCGACAACCCGCACAACCCCGTCATCAGTCAGCTCGTGGAACATCGGAAGAGCGAGGGTTGTCCTGAAAGCCCTGCGGCCCTCAGGGCACCTGCCCTTGAAGAGCGGCAGGAGCCCGAGCGAGTAGGTTCCGATTGTGCAGCCGATTCCTGCGGCGAGCAGCCTTCGGAGCACCCGGTCCCTCTTGCCCTTCAGCAGGCGCACGCAGTAGGTCTGGTAGTTGTGCTTGCAGCCCTCGGCCTCGGAGGGCGTGGCGACGGGAAGGCCCGAGTCTCTAATGAGCTCGTTATAGACTGCAGCTAGCGCCCTCCGTTTATTTATGAAGTCCTCTACTCTCGCCAGCTGCGAGAGGCCGAGGGCTGCGGTCACGTCGCTCATCCTCATGTTATAGCCGAGAATTTTGAATGAAGGCAGAGAAAAGCGCTGCTCCCGCCTCCAGGCGCTCTGGAACATTCCGTGGGACCGGAGGGCACCGATATGCTCTGCCACTTTTTTTCTATCTGTGAGAACCATCCCCCCCTCGCCTGTGGAGATAACCTTGCGCGCGTGGAACGAGAATGCTGCCAGGTCTCCCAGCGAGCCCGCCATCCTCCCCTTGTACATGGTTCCATGGGCGCAGGCAGCGTCCTCTAGTACCGCGAGCCCCTTCGCCTCCGCGAGGGAGGAGACCGCGTCCATATCGGCGGGATGGCCGAATATGTGGACCGGGATTATGGCCCTAGTCCTCTCCGTGACCTTCTTGGCGGCATCGCTCACATCGATGCAGTAGGTCGTCGGGTCGATGTCGGCTAGGACCGCCCTCGCTCCCAGTGCGAGCACGACGTTCCCCGTCGCTGGGAATGTGAAGTCGGGCACGATGACCTCGTCGCCCCTTTTAATACCGAGTGCGATCAGGGCGAGATAGAGGGCGGAGGTTGCGGAGTTGACCGCCACGCCATATTTAGTCCCGCAGTAGGCCGCGAATCTCCTCTCGAACTCCTCCACAACCGGGCCCTGCGCCACCCAGCGCGAGTCGAGGACCCTGCGGACGGCCTCTATGTCCAGGCGGTCATAAAAAGGACGGGCGAGCGGTAGCTTGCCTGGCATACTCAGCCGCCCCCCTTCTTCCGGTCCGCGCCCCATGCCGCGTAGTTCTTGATGTACCACTCAACCGTCTTTTCGAGGCCTTCCCTGAGCCCCACACGGGGGCTGAAGCCGATGAGGTTCCGGGCCATGCTGATATCGGCCCAGTGCTGCCGGACGTCGCCCGGCCTCGGCGAGGTATGGACGATTTCCCCGTCGTACTTCAGAATTCTCGCAATCGTGTCCACAAGACGGTTTATCGAGACCTCGACACCGCTTGCGATGTTCAAGACCCTGCCCCGCGTCCGCGCGCACTTGTATATATCTACGGCGGCAGCGGCGGCATCAGTGACGTAGATATAATCGCGCGTCTGCTCGCCATCGCCGAATATCGTCACCGGGCCTCCTGAGAGCATGCTCTTTATCACCACAGGTATCACGCCCGCGTAGGTTCCCTCGTTCTGCCGGGGGCCGTAGTTGTTAAACGGCCTGATGATGGCAGCGTCAATTTTGAAGGTGGAGACGTAGGAGAGCACGAGGTGGTCGCAGGCGGCCTTGCTCGCCGCGTAGGGCGTCCTGGGGAGGAGGGGGTGTGTTTCGGTCATCGGGGTGTCAACTGCGCTGCCGTAGACCTCGGAAGAGGAGCAGTGAATCAGGGTTTTATAGAGCCCAAGGCGCGCGAGCTCGCACATCGCCTCTGTTATCCTCACATTCTCACGCCATGTCCAGAGGGGTTTCTCGAGCGAGGCTGGGAGGGGGACGATGGCCAGATTAAAGACCACCTCGACCTTTTCATAGGCCATTATCTCTCTCATGCGCTGGAGATCGCCGGCGTCCTCTCTGTAGAATTTGAGGTCTGGGAACGCCGCGCGCGCCTCGCTCAGGTTGCTCTCCTTCCCCAAGAATAGATTGTCCACAACGACAAGGCGTCCGACGCCCTCCGCGACCAGTGCGTCCACTAGATGGCTGCCGATGAATCCCGCTCCGCCGGTCACGAGAACGGATTTCCCCCGCAGGCTCAGGTCGCCCGGGGCCATGAGACGAAAATACTGATATGCTGTTATAAGACTTGTGACTGGCACATCGCCGGCAGGGTAGATATCCGATTACCATTAGGGCAAGCAGGTGTGTCGTGCCGATTCAAAAGGTTTTAATAATTCATTATACATCGTTATCGAGTTATCTATGAAGAATTCCCGATTGTCGGGGCACGGGTCTGTGCTTTCATCGCTGACCATCCGCGCTCCGGAAATCGGTCTAGGAGAGCTGGACTTGCAGTTGTCCCGGGGGGCAAAACCCGGGGGCGGGTGGTGAGGCGGATGAATAAAAGGGAGATGGAGCGCCTGCGCCGCAGATTATCTAGGGAGATGCGGCGGAAGTGGGACCGGGTTCTGCCCTGGGACGAGATGCTCCTTGACAGATGGAAGAAAGCGAAGAGCCTCGGTTTTGGAGCAGAGGCAAGCTGCTATGAGCATGTGTTCATTTACGGAAAACCAAAAATAGGACGCGGGGTCTGGATAGGTTTCTTTGTGGTGCTGGACGCAACCGGGGGTCTGGAGATAGGCGACGGCTGCGACATCAGCGCCGGTGTCCAGATATACTCGCACAGCACGCATGCCCGGTGCGTTTCCGCTCGAAAGCTCGAGACCATCAGAAAGCCCACGAGAATCGGAAAGCATGTGCATATCGGCCCCGGTTCCGTCATTCTGCCGGGCGTGACGATAGGCGACCATGTGGTGATAGGGGCCGGCTCGGTCGTGAACAAGAACATCCCGTCCTACTCCATTGCGGCGGGGGTTCCGGTGAGAATAATCAGAAGAATTAAAAAGGACTTTTCAAACGTTCTTAAAGTGGGGAGGAGCAGCCGGGGGAGGCGCTCGAGCAGGGCTCGATAACGGTTCTCATCGATTCGTGGAGAGGGTGAGCAAATGTCGCGGCATGGCAATTTGATGCCGATGGGCGTGGGTCTTACTCTGCATTTTGGGCTGCCGGGCCGCTCCTGCTCTCCATCCCCGCGGCCAAGGGCACTGCCTCGACCCGGTGAACCAGATTCGCTACCAGAATAATTCGTGATTACAATTTAATTGTCTAGGGTTTAAGGGGCACCGGCGAGACGGCAATGGGCTATAATGGAGGCCATTACCGACGAGCTCGCCACTACCTTCTTCGAGTGCGCGAGCGCCGGATTAAGTCAGGGCGCTCCTGAATCGGCTGAGCGCTAGGAACCCTAGCCTGCCTCCGAGCGCAATCCCGAGATAGGCGGCTCTGTCCAGAGCCCCTGCAAATTCTCCTTTTTTCAAAGCCATCGAGTAGAAGCGCGCCCTGTCCCGAAGCGAGAAATCTCCCCTCTTCGTCACCGCCTGTAGAAGGAGGAACCTCCAGGGCCAGAGGTCCCTGTAGCGCCAGTCATGGGCATACTCCACGTCATATGCCGCTTCGCTCCCGTCTTGCAAACGGGCGTCGGGCGATCCGCTGGGGCTCGACACGGCTGATTCTGGCTGCTCTTCCCGGGCGAGGAGAGCGTCCAGAAATGCCCTCAGCCCGGGCAGCAGGACCTCCGGCGCGAATTTCTTCTCGAAATACTCGCGAAGCTGTCTCCCAACCCGCTCCCTCAGCATCGGATCCTGAATGAGCCTTGACGAGAGTTCCTCGACCTCGCTTCCACTGGAGGCGATGAGGGGGTAGTCCGGCGGGAAATTGTCAGTCTCTGAGAGAAGTGGGAACCTCTTGTTCTTGAAGCCCAGAATTGGGAGGCCGACGGCCATCGCCTCCACCCTGACCATCCCCCCGACGCAGGGGAATGTCTCAATGAGGAAGTCGGCCGAGCTGTAGACCTTTAGGGGCTCGGGCTCGGGTCCGTAGACTATCAGGCGCCGCTTGACTTCGGGCCGGAAAGGGAGGGCGGCGACGCGCTTATCTATGTCTGGAGGAGGCGGGCCAGTCAGGAACATGTGGTAGTGGTTCGGGAACCTTTCCAGCACGCGCCCCACCGCCCGGAAGTAGTCGAGCCCCGGGTCACCCATTGTTTTATAGAAGCTGCCTAGGCTCACTGATAGTGTGGCATCCTCCGGGATACCAATGGCGCCCCTGTTCCGGGGCCCCTTTCTGAAGTCGGAGGTAACAGGGAGAATGAAGGAGCTCTCGATTCCCCTGTGGACGCGGGAGTACCTCGCGCCCACGGTCCTCGCGTCTATGAGGCGGTCCGTGACCATCTTCCCCAACCAGAAATCCATGTCGTTATGGTTGAAGTAGAGGGTGGGGGGCCTCTTTTCCAGACCCGCGAGAGCGGAAAATGCGATCACGTCATCTCCAGATACGAATAAAATCGCGAGCTCGTAGCCCTCTTGTTCAATGTGTTCTTGGAGGGCCCCAACTCTCGAGTAGTAGGTCTCGTCGGGAAGCAGCTCGATGATGTCGACCGCGCGGCCGCTGAGGCCTCGCTCGAAGTGGGGATGGGGGACTGGCTCGCTGGATAGATTGGTCACGAATATGGTCTGCCTGACGCCTAGCTCCTCGAGCAGGAGGACCATCTGGCGGATGGTCCTGGAGTGGCCCCCCATGTCGCTCAGGAAGCTCGTGATGTGAGCCACCCTCTTCCTTCCATCAGCGGTCGGGGCCCCTGGGGGCGACCCCGCAGTCGCCCCAACGGCGGCGCTTACCCGGGCGCGGGTCCCGGCGACCCTCCTCCCCACGCTCCGGAGAATCTCTTCAAGCCCTGTGTCGTACCAGATTCCGATGTGCACCCGGGAGGCGAGGGCAGCTGCCGCTCGACAGAGGTCGAGGCACCGCTCATCCTCGCCCGCCTCCAGCGCGGCCAGAGCTAGCTCCTTCAGCTCGTTATAGCTCCTGCGGTCAGCCTCAAGCGACCCTCCCATCACGCCTCGGCAACGGCAAGCGGATAAAAGGTTGTTTCGGAGGGCTCTAGGGACAATGGGGTGGAAGGAGCGAAGCCTAAAATAGCCGGGCAGCGGTTATGTGCCGGAGAAAATGCTTAAGGTTGGTGTCATCGGCTGCGGCGCGATGGGCCAGAACCACGCGCGAGTCCTCTCGGAGCTCGGCGCACTGGGAGGAGTCTGTGACGTGTCCAAAGAGGCGGCCGAGACCGTCGGGAGGCGGTTCGGGGTCCCATCCTTCACCGACCACACGGAGCTGCTCGGGCAGGGGCTGGATGCAGTGGTCGTTGCGACGCCCACTCTCACCCATCATGCGCTTGCGCTCGACGCGATATCGGCTGGGAAACACATTCTCATCGAGAAGCCCATCTGTGCCACAGAGGCTGAGGCGCTGGAGGTCATCCGCGCGGCTCAGGGAGCCGGCCTCACCCTCGCAGTCGGACATATAGAGCGGCACAACCCAGTGGTCGATTTCCTGAAAAGGGCCGTGGAAGCGAGGCAGCTTGGCGATGTGATATCCATGGCGGCGCGGAGAGTCAGCCCGAGCGCGCCGAGAATAGCTGACGTGGGCGTTGTTCTCGACCTCGCAACGCACGACGTCGACGTCATGAGGTATCTCTCGGGGAGCGAGGTGGAGAGCGTCTACGCCCTCGGCGGCAGGTCGGGCAGGACGAGACACGAGGACCACGCGAACATCCTCCTCTACTTCAGGAGCGGGGTGACGGGCTTTGTGGAGGTGAACTGGCTCACGCCCACGAAGGTCAGGAGGCTCTCGCTCACCTGCTCCGGGGGTGTCGTGGAGGCCGATTATATAGGCCAGTCTGTCCAGCTCTCGACCTCCGTCCCCACCGAGGTCGACCTATCCAACCTCTTCCAGATTCCACAGGAGTTCGATATCAAGCACATTTTTCTTAAAAAGCAGGAGCCGCTGAAGAACGAGCTGCGCGATTTTCTCGACGCAATAGCGCGGAGGCGCACCCCGCTTGTCACTGGCGAGGACGGCCTGAGGGCGCTGGAGCTGGCGCGGGCGGCGCTGGCCTCGATGAAGGAGAGGAGAAAAATAGAGCTCGGCTCATGAGGGCATTCGCGGAATCTCGCTGGTGGCCAGCGCGCCCCGACGGCCGCGCGCTTCCGGGGCGGGTGGCGTAAGACATCCCGGACACGCTGGAAACGCGCACGGGCTGTGGGGACATTGGGTAGACCGGAGTTGGTGGGGGAATAGAGGCCGGGCAGATGACCATTCGCCGCAGGGCCCGGGAGGGCGGGCGGGGTATAGTCCGCTCCGGAGGGGGCGGCAATGCTTTAAAGTGCCGATGCCCTTCCAGAGGCGGAGCGGTGAGCGCGCATGACCGTGAAAAAAGCGTTGATGGAGCTGATGTGGAGGCTGCAGCAGAGCCAGTCGATCATCGGCTTGCTGATGTGGAGCCTGATGCTGACGGGCATTTTTTACCCGTACATCAGGGACAAATTCAAAATCGACCCGGCCAACGTGCTCGTTCCGATGCTCCTTCTTTTTCTGGTGATAGTGGTCGTCATTCTGCTCGTGGGAATAGCCTTCGACAAGATGCGCTTCTGGAAGGAGCAGAACATTGTTATCGCTGAGAGGAACCCCTATACAACCTACAAGCTCTACCCGAAGGAGATACATCTGGCCCGGCTGTGGCTCTCGCTGGCGAGGGCCCAGCCCTCCCCCACGCCCGAGCTGAAGAGGGCGATTCAGTTCTTCGAGAGCTGGATGGAGAAGCTCATGGCTGAGGACCCGACCTATAAAAAGGAGGTGGCGGAAATCGAGGCCTTCGTGTGGGGGGAGAAAGGGAGAGGGGAGAGCGGCTGAGTGGGCAGAGCTCCATGGGACCGCGCCGACCGGAGTATAGCGGCTGGTTGATGACACGCCGGGGCTCCCCCGTGCCCGCGGGTCCAGAGACATATATGCGGCGTTGCTCCGGGGGTCTGTGGGGGAAATTTTGGGTCGCCTTCCCGGCGGTGCTCGCGGTTCCGGCTCGGGCGCTCAGAGCGGCGTCCTCTCGACCTCAAGTCCATCGGCGGTCGGATACTCCTCCACGATGAATAGCTTTGGTCCCCCGACCCTGGCCCTCCCCTTCCCGCCCCTCATCAAGAGCGTTTGGCGCAGCCGCGGCGCAAGCTCTTCGAGCAGCCAAGGCGCCGCCTCGACCCTCCGCATTCTCCGGTTATATGCGGAGAGCTCTGTGGGAACGCCGGCCCTCCTGACCCAAGCCAGAATGGATGGCGGGCCCTCGATTATCCCAGTCAGCAAGGTTCCTTCGGAGGTGATGAGCTGGTAGGGCCGGGCGACATTCCTAGCCCTTCGCAGAATTCTCCTCCTGAGCTGGACCCCGTCCTTGAACGATGAGGAGCAATAGTGGAGTGCCATCTCCACATCCGCCCTCTCAACCACCCTCCTCGCGGTCTCCTCGCTCCCGAGCACCGCGCTGGACACGTCGCTCCTGACCGTCCAGCCCCTCCTGTTCAGCTGACGGAAGTTTGTCTCGCTGTACTCGAGTTCGTTAAGGTTGAGGAAGCGAGCCCCGAGCGCGTCGAGGGACCTTGCGAGGGCGAGGAGCTCTTCCTCCATCCCGGGTATTGCCGGCACCTCCGCGCCGGCTTGAATTCCCTCGCGAATTGCTGTCCCGAGCAGGAGGGCCTGATGACTCCTCCCAAACCTCCTCCAGAGGGGGGTAGGAGGGTGGATGCGGAGCTCGTCGAGGCCCGCGAGGGCGAGGGAGCGAATCAGGCGGGGGCTGAAGCGACCGGCGGTGTAGAGGTGGATGTGATGCTCCCTTCCAAAGCGCTTCTTTAAAAGGCGTATGAACGAGAGCGTCCTCCGGGGTGCTAGCATCGGGTCGCCGCCGGTGATGCCAGTTCCCTCTGCATCGATCATACTAGCCTCGCGGAGTACATCAGCGGGGCGCCTGACGCGCATCTCGTCCGCGAATACGACGTCCCTGCCCCTCTTTTCGGCCGAGAGTGGGCAGTACCAGCAGTGCGCCCCACACTTCCCGGTCACAAGGAGCACCATCTTGGCCCCTTTCTGGCAGAGGACGCAGCCCCTCGGCAGTGGACCTCTCCTCAGACTCCCTCGCGGCAGGCCGCGAATTTGAGCGCGCATCCCGGCGACCGGAATTGGACTGGAGCCGCCACCGACAACGAGGGAGCTGGAATGCCCGGGCGAGAATTCTGTCCCGGTACTCCCGTCCCCCACGACATCTCCGCTCCTCTGCCCCACTCCCCGGGATTGCCTCTCACCGGCCACGGCCCGCCATGAGAATTCCCGCAGATAAATTTTAAGAGAAGGGGGATTGATGGGGATTCATATGGTCGCTATGCTCGCCGGCAGAAGGTCAGGAGCGCTCATCCTTTGCCTCATCCTACTCGCGGCCGCGAGCTATCCACCGCTCTCGGGTTGCGTGAAGAAAAGGCCGGCCGAGACACCACCTCCCGGCCCCTCGCTCTGGGCGCTCGAGGCCGTTCAGATTGACGAGCTTCAGGCAATGGGCTACAGCGGCAGGGGCGTCGTCATAGCGCTCGTGGACACAGGCGTGGACCTATCCCACCCGGACCTCCGGAACCTTTCCATATTGGGCTGGCTTGACCTCGTCAACGGCGAGCCCGTGCCCTATGACGACGGCGGCCATGGGACGATGATGGCGGGCATCATCGCCGGTGTCTGGGGGGGCGCGCCGAACGCGAGCCTTTACATTGTGAAAGCCATCCGCTCCGACGGCACGAGCACAGACGCAAGGGTGGCTGAAGCCGTGCGCCGCGCCCTAGACCCGGACGGCGATGGCGACAGGAGGGACGCTGCAGACATAATATCGCTGTCACTGGGCGGGGGAAGAATTCCGCTACTCGGGACCGAAACGGAAAGGGCTGTGAAGGAAGCACTGTCTTGGGGGACGCTGGTCGTCGCCGCGGCCGACAACGATGGGGAGTCAGACGATGGCGAAGTTGCGAGTCCAGCCAGTGTGGCTCTTGTGATCGCAGTCGGGGCCGTGGACAGGCACGGAAAAATCGCGCCCTTCAGCTCTGCGGGAGCGAACAGGGGCTCCCTTTTCCCTCCCATCCTCCCCCGGCAGGATCCGAATAAGAAGCCCGAGGTTGTGGCGCCCGGTGTCGACATCTGGTGCGCGGTCCCGGGCGGGGGCCATCAATTCGCCAGCGGGACTTCGCACGCCACGGCATTCGTGTCTGCCGCCCTCGCGCTGGTTCTGGAGGCCAGACCAGAATACCAGCAGGAGAGGAATGGGGGAGAGACCACAATAATTAAATTCAAGGAGGCACTCATGGAAACCGCGCTGGCGGCGGAGGGCCAGTCCGTTCCCCACGACGACCACTACGGGTACGGGCTCCTGCAGGCGCGTGCGCTCTGCGAGGTCCTCCTGGCCTGAGAGGCTCCGGTGGTCCGATGTCCGGAAAGCGCAAAATGGACGAGGGGGGCGAGGCGATTTCCCGGAATGGTCCCGAGGACCAGAGGGCTTTTCGGGTCCACTCGGGCGAGATACGAATTCAGACAGAGGGCGAGGGTGACATCGTCAACATCACGGAAGAGCTCCACAGGTTGGTGAGGGACTCGGGAATTCACGAAGGAATCGCCACGGTATTCGTTCCGGGTGCCACAGGCGCGTTAACGACGATGGAGTTCGAGCCCGGCGCGTTAGAAGACCTTCGGGAGGCCCTCCAGAGAATCGCCCCGAAGGGCATCGAGTATAGGCACCACTTGAAGTGGGGGGATGGTAACGGGCACTCCCACGTGCGGGCCGCCCTGATAGGCCCAAGCGTCTCGCTCCCCGTGCGCGAGGGGTCTCTTCCCCTCGGGACGTGGCAGAGCGTGGTCTTCATAGAGCTGGACACTAGGCCCCGCAAGAGGAGCATGCTGGTCCAGATCGTGGGCAATGGGTAGGAGGGCGCGGGAAGCCCTTTCACGACCCCGCGATGGTGCCCGAGCGACCGCGGAGTGGACGTCGGTCAAGGGCCTCGGTGTCGCGCGAGGTTCCTCGCGAGCTCCGTGAATGCCTCCTCGACGTTCTCTCCCGTTCTGGCGCTGGTGAAGAGATGGGGGCAGCTCAGCCTTCCGGCGACCGCCTCCGCCTCCTCCCTCGAGACCTCCCACTCCGCACTCAGATCGCTCTTATTGAAAAGAACGAGTACCGCTCGGGGCGAGGCGGTCCGGCGCAACCTGTGGTCCCACTGGAACAGGTTGCGTAGGGTCTCCCTCCGGGTCAGGTCGCAGACCAGCAGCGCGCCCTCGGCGCCCCTGTAAAAGCCGGGTGTGACACTGGTGAACTGGCACTGTCCCGCGATGTCCCAAAGAACCAGCCTCACCACCGGCGTCGCAGGACCATCCCCAACCCTCACACTCTTCTCGCAGACTGAGGCCCCAATCGTCGATACGTACTCCTCGCCGAACTGCCTTGTGACGAATCTGGAGACGAGGCTGGTCTTCCCAACCGCGGGGTCCCCTAGGACGCAGACCTTCTTAACGAGGGCACTCTCCCTTACCGCTCCCATCACATTCACCCTCTCCAGTCACCCGCGCCACTCCCCCGACCCCCGCACCCCGGTTCGCGAGGCCGATAAGTTTTACAGCGCACTCGCGGACTCCTGGGAGGCGGGCGGAGGGGGCGTCCTGTAGCGCCGCCGAGGCCCATTCCCGAGCAACAGCCGTTTCTCCAGCGTCGAGCGCACGTAGAGCGAGCGCTAGCTCCGCATACACAACCCCGTGAGTGTCCCCGATTCCGCGGAACTCGGCCAGCGCCGATTCAAGAAGGCGGCCCGCCTCAGCCCTCTCCCCCCTGAGCAGCCTGAGCCTCCCGAGATGGAGGAGGGTGTAGGCCCTCTCGCGCCGGTGTCCTCCGGCGCCGCAGAGGGCCAGCGCCCTCTCTAGTAGTGCAACAGCTCTCTTGAGCCCCCTCTCATCCCTCGGCTCCGCCAGACAGGCGAGGTGGTTCAGGCAGGCGACCCGCAACCCGGCGTTCTTCCGGCCCGCCATTGCCCTCAGAGCGGCCCTGTAGCTTGCGTCAGCCTCGCTCCTCTTGTGTGTGAGCCACGCGATGTGCCCCAGCCCGATTCTAGCCTTCAGGGCGGCCTCCTTGCAATGGGTCCTTCGGGCCATGCTCAGGACGGTCCTGTAGGCCTCCTCCGCGCGCTCGAGCTCAGCCCTCATCATCCTTATCCATCCGAGGCTTAGCAGGAGCTCGCACTGGCCGTCCTTGTCCCCAGCCCTCCGGAGGACCCCGAGACCGCGCTCGTGGTCCTCGAGCGCCGCAGCCCACTCCCTCTCGCTCCTCACCAGCCTCCCCGGCGCCTGAATTCCACAGCCCGCCGCCCGCGAGAGAATGGACATCTGGAAGAGATACTCGTGGCCCGCGTCCCACTCCCCGTACTCGTCGAGCAGGCTCTCCCTCAGCCGGCTCAGGCCCTCCTGCTGGCCGTGCTCGCCGGCATCAACCATGTCCAAAAGGGCCCGGCACTCCTCCAGCCGGCCCTCGGATATCAGCTCACCTCCAAGCGAGAGAAGGAGGAGGGCGGCGCGCTCGTGGTCGCCCGCTCTGCAATAGTGGTAGACGGCCTCTGGCCCGGCCTCGGCCCCACCGTTTCCGGAGTAGTAAGCCGCCGCCCTCCTATGCAGCTCCTTGCGGGTCTGGAGGGGAATTCTCTCGTATGCCATCTCCCTGACCATCTCGTGGACGGAGTACATGCCGCTGGAGAGCGAGACTAGCCCTCTGGAGACCAAGGAGCTGAGAGCATCGAACGCGAGCGGGTCGTCGCTCAGGGCGAGCACCGTGTCAATACCCTCGGGCCGCCTGAGTATGGAGAGCGTTTGCAGGAGAATTCTCTCACCCGCCGGTAGCCTACCTATCACTTCCTCCTGGATGAAGCGACGGGCGTCGGTTCTCCTGAGGGGGACCGGCCCCGCTCCTCCAAGTAACTTTATCGAGAGCGGGTGGCCCCTCGTCAGCCTGTAGACCCCGTCCAGCTCACTCTCCGGCACTCCCGATGAACTCGCGAGCCTCCTAGAGCTCTCCTCGTCCAGACCGTTGAGCCTGAGCTCCCTCAGGGGCTTCTCGGCGCCGTCCCTCGGCATGAGGGAGAGGCCGGGCGAGATTTGTGAGAGGAGCAGGAGCTTCGACGGCGTGGCCAGGCTGCTGAGTAGGCGGGGGAGCTCCTGCGCGAGGGTCCAGAGCTCCGGCTGCCCCGTCGCCTCCTGAAAATCGTCGAGAATGATTAGGGCGCCCAAGCCCTCCAGGTCCCGTGAGAGCGCCCCGAGGACCTCATCCGGAGAGGGCGAGCGGGAGCGCTGGAGGAGCTGCGCCAGCCTCCTCCTCCCTGAGGAGACGAGGAAGTCCCGGAGGGCTGTTAGGAACTGGCCGTAGGATGGATAGGGACGGACCTGAAAATAAAAGGCCCTTTGGGCGCCGAGCTCGGCGGCGAGCCTCAGGGCCAGTGCGGTCTTTCCCATCCCCGGGATGCCGATAACGGCCATCGCCGTCTCACCCGCGGAGCCGAGCCACTCGCGCAGGGCCCTCAGCTCCTCCTCCCTGCCGAAGAAGTGGGGCTCCGGGGCCGATGGCTGGGATGGGGGCGCGCGAGCGGCCGGGGGACTCAGGATGAGGGTTCCGTCAGGCGAGACCATGTCCGCTAGCCTCAGCAGGGAGTGGCCCGTGCCTAGAAGGGCATTCACTTCCCCCAGCCTGACGGACTTGCCCTCAGCCTCACCGGGCCGTGGGGGAATTCTCACCTCCATTGAGGCCAGCCGCGCGCTCAGTTCCTTCGAGGTGTGCCTTCCCCGCTCGGTGAGGAGATAGGCCTTGAGCCTCTGCTTCCGGCCCCTCCGTGAAGGCCCAACCAGTGCGCTCCTCTCCTCCACCTGTCCATCTTGCTTCATCCTTGCAAGAGCGCGCGAGACGTCGCTCTGCCTGACTGCCAGAGCCTCCGCAATGCCCTGCTGCGTGAGCTCGACGGGCAATTCGTATCCCTCACCACGCGCTTCGTGGGCTGATAGGTGGAGCAGAATTCGCATCCAAAGCGCAAGCCCCGCGCTCACGGGGCTCTAATCGCTTCCTCGCTATTTAACCATTTATTCAGAATAAATTCGGCCAATGTAGTTATACTCCCCCAAAGATGACTGATAGCGCTATGGTTGGAGGGGATGACTTGCGCGCGGTACGTTCGGCAAGACCGGCGCTCAACCGAGAAGCGGCGGGTGTGTCTGAGATAGTGGGCGATATCCTCCTCGTCAGCATCGCAGTGGTCATGATATCCGCCCTCGCCCTCCAGATGGGCACTGTGGAGCAGCCGCCGGAAAAGACGATGGCCTCGCTCGAGGCAACCTACGACGGCGCTGAGATCCTCGTCAAGCACCTCGGAGGCGACCCTCTCGACAACTCCAGCACCCGGTTCAATATTTTCCTCAATGACACCCTCTCGAGCTCCCTGAGCGTCAGCGACGGCCACCCATCCGACGGCAGATTGGAGACGGGCGAGAGCTGGTCCCACCCATTCACCGCAGATCCTGACGACACCCTCCGGCTCCAGATAGTTGATATAAAAGCCCCGGCCATCATATTCGACAGAATTCTCCAAGGAGGGGCCATATCTGCCCTACTGCCAGACGTAGGACTCGGTCCTGGGGACATAGAGATTTTGAGGCACGGGGCCCCAGTGGACGAGAACCTGAACACCCCCCTGACCAACGAGACGCTCGTCATCAACGCCACAATCCACAACTACGGCGGCTCTGGAGTCCCGGGCGTGCGGGTGAGGATGAGCGACTACTCAAGCCTAGACCGCCTCTCTATCGACTTCGCCAACATCACAATCCCCTGGCTCGGAGCCGGGAACTCAACCCGCGTTTCCGCCAGCTACCGAATTCAGAACGGAAGCTGGGGCATGCACTCCCTCACCGTCAAAATCATCCCGTTCCACAACGAGTCCCGTTTCTCGAACAACAACGCCGTCGTTCAATACCGCGTGGGCTACCCGGTCATCGCCACCAGCCCCACCAGGCCCTATCTCGTGGTCAAGTCGATCGAGTTCTCTGACGAGCACCCCGTCCACGGCTCAACGGTTATTATCAGCTCGAAGATTGTGAACCAGGGCGGCGTGCCCGCCTACGCCACGGTGCGCTTCTACGACGGCAGCTACTCCCGCCTGATAGGTGAGCTCACCGGCGTCGGCATTCCCGTCGGCGGCGAGACGATATCAACTGCGTTCTGGAAGACCGGCTCCGGGGGCCTCCACACGATAATCGTCAACGCCACCGAGCCCAACGGGACGGGCGGGGAGGCGTCTAGGGAGCTGGAGGTAATGCCGACGATTCTACTCGTCGACGACGACCGCGCCGCGGAGGGGAGCGTGAGGGACGTGGTGACGCCCATGAGCGCCGCTCTGGAGAGCGTGGGTGCGACCTACACGACCCACGTCGTAGCCGGTGGCGATGGACCGAGATACGATTCCGGGGAGCACCCGATGCGGGATTTCGACCTAGTGATATGGATGACGGGCTTCGAAGACACCACGACCCTCACGCCCAATGACCAGATGGAGCTGATAAAGTATCTCATCAACGGCCACGGGAAGCTCTGGCTAATCGGTCAGGGAATTCTGAGCGACCTCGGCCTATCCAACGCGTTTTTGGTCAGCATCCTGAACGTAGACCCCATCGCAACCCTCCCATCCTACCTAGACGCCGGCACTCCAGACCCGGTGGTTGGGACCGGAATTCTACCAGGCGCCTCCTTCAACATCTCCACCCCCTACCCGCCGGGCCTCCTGAATAAGGGCGACTTCGTCGAGCCAAGGCCGTTCGCAGCCTCTGCTCTAGTTGAAGCGGTGGCGCCCAACCGCCCCGTCGGAATTCTCTTCAACGCAACCACGAACATGACCCCCGGGGTCGAGACCTACACCTCCGCTTTCTTCTCATTCGAGCTGACTCGTATGAAGCGCCCCAGCGAGCGCTCCATCCTGACCTACACGATGCTCGAGTGGTTCAACTGCTCCGCGCGCTGGGGCCGTGACCTCTCGATATCAGAGCAGGAGTTCAACATCACCACGCCCACATTCATGGACCAGGTCAACATCACGGTCCTCGTCCGCAACAACGGCCTGAGCGACGAGCCGCCCTCATTCCTCAACCCCATTCTCCAACTCGGATTCTATATCGACGGAAAGGCCTTCGACCCCGCGCGCGTCACGGTTGAAAATAGCACCCAGCTCTGGGAGTTCGACCTCGCAACTTCGGAGCTCTGGATTCCTCAGAACACACCCCACCCCTCGCTCGTGGTCCCGGGCAGGGGCGGCTACCTGAAGGTGTCGATGGTCTGGGTGGCCGACCAGGTGGGGCTCCACACGGTTACGGTCAAGGTCGACCCCTACGACTATATCGAAGAGATAAACGAGCTCAATAATAAGGTCGCTAGCGCCGTTGCAAATGAGGTGATTTTCGTCAGGTACGGAACGCTCCTAGTGGACGACGATGGTAGCGCCAACAACGGTGGAACGCTATACAACGCCACACAAAATGTCAGCCGTGCGGTCAATGCGCTGGGCTACGATTTCGATGTTTGCGTCGTCCCAACTGGCGCGGACGGCCCAGACCTGAACAAGATGAGCCAGTACAATGCGATTATCTGGTGCGCCGGTGAGAGCCCGGACGCCCTGACGGCGAATGACCGGAGCAATTTGCAGGATTTCCTGAAGAAGGGGGACGGCCGGGGCCTTTGGCTCATCGGCCAGAAGGCGGTTCTGCCCGGGGACTACAGTAGCGGCTCCGACCCGTTCTGTAGGGACTTCTTGAGGGTGGCGTTGGTCTCCGACCCGGCCAGCCACACGCCCTCCACGATTGAGGGGGTCTATATGGACCCAGTGACCCATGGAATCTCCTACCCCGCCCAGCCCACATTCACGGACAAGGGCGGGCTCCTGGTGCCGTACATCGACGGCCACGGAATTCTCTTCCAGTCACCCCTCGCATCGGCATCGAGCGAGAGAAACCTCTGCGACGCGGAGGACGGGTCCACGGCGCGCTGGTTCGCTAGGGTGGTTCCGCCGGGCACGACCGCTAGCATCTATAACGTTCAGGACACCTCGAGGGGCTCTAGGGTCATCCTGCTCAATAGGACCGGTGCGTCTGTCCAAAGCACCGTCTTCATTATCGGCGACTTCAGCGCCACGAACAACCAGAACCCGAACGACCTTTTCTGGGACGAGCGCAGCCGACTAACAGCGCGCTGGAGCTTCTCCTTCCAAGTTGAGGCGAGCTTTGGATGGCACGTGACAGACACCACCAACGCTCATCGGACGCTGTTCTACTCCACCTCGGACGCCAACATCCCCGGCCCCAACCCGGTCTTCGGACTCGGAAGCTGGACGATGGACGGTTCCTGGCACTCCGTCACCAGAGACCTGACGGAGGACCTGAGGCACGGTACCGGCAACATGGGGCTCGGAATCAAGAGCGTGGACGGGTTCGAGGTATGGATTGGCGAGGGCGAGGGGAGGGTGGACGGAATCTCGCTCTGCCGGCCATTCAACTCGGTTAGGCATGACAATGCAACCCACAACTTCAGGAGCGTCTGGACCGCCTGGGACGCCTCATTCATATCGTACGATGGAAACGACAACTATCTCTCAGAGCTGACCTACCTAGTGATGCGCTGGTTCCACTTCTACGAGAGCCGGACGGAGCTCAGGGTCACGTCCATGGACCTCTACTACTCGGGCATGGTCCCGCTGAGGGAGATGAAGCCGATGCTAGGCGAATCCTACGTCCTCAAGGCGATGGTCTGGAACCTAGGGGGAACGAGGGGCGATGCAGTCGTTCGCTTCACCGACGGGACCACAGTCATCGACTCGGTCACGGTGTCGGTCGAGGCCAACGGGAGGGCGATGGCCGAGATCGTCTGGAGGCCTCTCTTCGCAGGCAGCAGGGTCATAGGCGCAACCGTTGACCCAGACAACGCGGTGAGCGAGACGATGAAGTTCAACAATGTGGCGGGAGTCGGCCTCGACTGCTACTTCTTCTACGACGACCTGGAGAGCGGGACGAAGAACTGGAGGCACGAAGCGACGGTTCTGCGGATAAACGGCGAGTCGGCTCTCGAATACCTCGACCCGGGCGTGGCGAACACGAATATAATACAGGGCTGGCAGGAGATGGACGGCTGGTACAATACCACGGACAACGCGAGCCTGCCCAACATAACCTCTGTGTATAGGAGCTGGCCGAGGGCCTTCTACATGCACGAGTCGAGGCAGGACATCAGGAGGCCTGTGGACTGCACCATCATCATCGACCGCTCGGGCTCGATGGGCGGCCAGAAGATTCAGGACGCCAAGAACGCCGCGATGTTCTTCATAACGCAGCTTGAGTCAATAGACAGAATATCGGTATGGTCCTTCTCGAGCGGGGTGACGATGGACCTGGGCTTCACCTTCAACAAGAGCGCCTGCATCAACACCATCAAGGAGCTGTCGGCGGGCGGATGGACCGCGGGCTGGACCGCGATGTCCCAGGGCACCAACTACACCATCCAGAACTCGAGGCCGGGGGCGATGAGGGCCGTGGTATTTCTCACAGACGGGCAGTTCAATTACGACAACCCGCCGTACACTAGGGACTACACCCTTGCGCTCATCGCCACGATGCACGGGCCCCTCTTCACAATCGGCCTTGGCGGGGACGTCAACACCGCCAATCTGCAGGACGCCGCCGATGCGTCAGAGGGCGGGAGCTACTACTACGCCCCAACGAGCGACCAGCTTCTCCAGATATACTCTCAAATAGCACAAGTGATTCAGCAGCTCGCCCAGACCCTCGGCCGCTCCACGCCCGAGGGGGGCGCCTTGGAGAGGGGGCAGGTCACGGTCTTCTACGACAGTTTCGAGAACGCCACTCCGGTATGGACCACGGTCAACGGAGGAGCTGCGGGCTCGCAGTGGGTCCGCCACAGCGGCATCAAGCACAACGGCTCCTTCGCCTACCGCTCATTCAACACCGGCACGGGCAACTACGACAACAACGACAACAACAGCCTCATATCGCCCGTCTTCGACCTCTCGGGCCGCCAGAACCCGCGGCTGGCGTTCTGGTCTTGTCCTGACCTTGGGAACAATGGCGACTGGTGCAGGGTATACGTGAGCAACAACGGAGGGACGAGTTGGACGCAGGTCTGGAGCACGAACAAAGACTCCAACAACTGGCAGTACGAGTGCTACATCGACCTGACCGCGGGCGGCGCGGTGACACCGACGTCGTCGATGGTGCTAAGGTTCCAGTTCACTTCGGACGGCTCCAGCGTGGCCACCGGCTGGGTCGTGGACGAGGTCCTGGTCACCTCCGACGTCCCTCTGGCTGGCGAGGGAATTCGATACTGGATGAACGGGGACGAGACCCCGCGCGACAGGAACCTGACCACCAAGACGTTCAGCCTAGCGGGCGTCTCCTCGGCCAAACTGACCTTCTGGCACAAGTACGATCTGAAAGCTGGGGCGAACGGGGGGGTCCTGATGGTCGGTACCGCTGCCTCGGAGAGCGGCCCATATACCTACCGCTACATCACGCCCACCCAGCCCTACACCGGTAACCTCCAGATTGCGCAGTGGGGCACACCGCACCTAAAAGACGGGTTCGGAAACGACATCCGCTGGTGCTGGAATGGCGTGAGCGGCTCGGGCAGATTCACGTGGGATTACGTCGAGGCTGACCTCACGCCTTTCATAGGAAACCAGTTTGTACGAATTCGCTTCGCTTATTTTTACTGCACTGGAGGGACGGGAATGGGGTGGGCGATAGACGATATCGAGGTCAGGGTGGAGCGCGCCAATGCCGTGCCAGTTTCCGCGTCGGTACCGGACCAGTGGGAGCTGGTGCGCAAGGGCGATGCTCTTGGCGGGGGTGGGGACATCGCCGATGCCTACAGCGGCGAGCGCGCCTGGCTCTGCCACAGCCCTTCACCCGGCATTGACTATCTCGCGGCTGGCATAGACAACAGCCTGACTACAATTCCCATCGACCTGACGAACGCCCTCGACGCCCGGCTAGACGCGAGGCTGAAGTTCAACATCAACTCACTTGACGGCAGGCCACCCGACGGCCTGAGGGTTGAGGTCTCGAGCGACAATGGGATCACCTGGCGCGCCCTGAACCGCGGCGTCCGCTCGGGCTGGAAGGTCTCCGGGACAGAAGCCGCGGGTCCGGACGGGACGAGCGCGACGGGCGTGGACCTCGGCGGTAACTGGGTCGCCAGCGGCACGATGTCGAGGCTGAACTGCGACCTCTCAGGCTGGGCAGGTTCGGTCATACTTCTGCGCTTCAGGGTGGTCACAAGGACCGACATCGCCGACCATTACCATAGCGCGCTCGCGGGCTTCGGAGGAGTCTATATTGACGATATCAAGGTTGTTGGCAACACGACCACGGGCGGGAGGGCCGCCGGACCCGTGGAGAGGTCAGTCACGAGCGCTTGCCATTCCGGCGCGGAGGCTGAGGAGGAGGTTGGGGCGGGGGGGAAGGTCTGTTATGGAGACGAGGGGGCCGATAGCCGCCCGGTCGAGAGCTCCGGCCCTGACCCGGCATCGGGAGAGGAGGGCGCGGGCCTGCGGGGCATGATGCTCGGGCCCTTGGGGCTGGTCGCTGTGCCCGCGACCCCGGCTCTGGTCCGCCCTAGGGGAGGTGAGATGGAATGAGGCAGCGAGATTTTAAAAAGACCCGGGACCGGCCCTTCGCCCGGGACGAGCGGGGCGTCTCGGAGGTGCTCGGGGACATTCTGCTGGTTATCATGAGCGTCGTGATGCTCTCGGCAATGGCGGTCGAGCTCCTCTCGGTCACTCCACCCTCGGGCGCCCTGAGCGTCGAAATTGCGTCGAGCTTCGACGGCACCAATCTCACCATAGAGCATATCGGCGGCAGCGAACTCAGGGATCCGGGCATAGAGATTCAAGTGGGCCCCGTGGGGGCGCTTCCTGCGATCTACGACATCGCCTCGGGCCACCCGGACGGTATACTCAGAGTTGGCGAGGTGTGGAGAAGAGACATCAGCGGCGTGGCGGCGCCAGAGGACAGGGTGCGCGTGGCTCTCGTGGACCGCGTGAATAGTAGACTGCTCTGCGAGCAGGAGGTCGAGAGGGCGCAGGACTACACCCTCCTCCCAGACATCGGCCTTACCTCCGCGGACATATCCTTCTATCGCTCGGGAGCGCCGATAGATGAGGGCGCCAACGCTCCCATGCAGGGCGATATCATAAGAATCGACGTTCTCGTGCACAATTACGGCAAGGTCCCCGTGAATGGCGTGCAGGTGGTCGCTTCGGTCCACATGTACAGCGCCACAGCCCTCCCCCAGCAGACCGTTCCATTCCTTAACTCTACCGGCCAGCCGGGCGACGTAGCGGTGGCGAGCTTCAACTGGACGGTGAGGGACTGGGGCCCGCACACGATTTATGTGAGGGTGATTCCGCTGCGCAACGAGAGTCTCTTCACCAATAACTACGCTAGCAAGCAAATAAGAATCGGCCCCGGTATCATCACTCCGGACGCCCCGGACCTGAACATCACCGCCATCTATCTCTCTAACAACCACCCGCAGCACGGCGACGCCGTCAGGTTTTTCGTCAGAATCGCCAACCAGGGCGGGGTGCCTTGCGGCGTGAGTCTGACCTACTGGGACGGCGCGAGAAAGCTGTTCACCGACCACAACATCTCCGTATCCGCGGGACAGCTACTGGAGGTTTACACCATCTGGATTCCGGACGTGGGCGGGATGCACCAGCTCAGAGCGAATGTTTCCGTGACCACCGCCCCGCCCGACGACGCAAACCCCTGGAACAACGAGAGGACGGAGACGGTCGAGGTCCTGCCCACCATCATGCTCGTGGACGACGACAGGGCTGGGGACGGGAGCCTGAAGGACGTCACATCGCCTTTCAGGGCCGCCCTGAGCGCAGTAGGGGCCCAGTATACCTACTACAGCGTCGCCGGCGGAGACGGTCCGAAGTACGACGCAGGGCCCGTGAAGAGAAGGCTGATCGACTTCGACCTAGTCATTTGGCTCACCGGTTTCGAAACCGCCTCGACCCTGACGCCGGGCGACATCGAGAGCCTGACCAAATTCCTGGACGCTGGCGGCAAGCTCTGGCTCATCGGCCAGGACATCGTGGACGAGCTCAGAATTCTGAACGGCAGCTTCCTCTCGAACTATCTCCATGTTCAGGGCTACAACCTGAACACGGGCACCGCCGGGACCCTCGAGGGGGTTCCCGGGAACAGCGCGACAGAGAATATGTCCCTGCCGATGAACCCGTGGCCCTGGACTGGCGGCCTCATGGATAGGGCGGACACGCTGGCGCCGGACGCGTTCTCAATAGGGGCGCTCTGGAACTCGAGCCTCATGAAGAGATACGGCCTGATGTTCAACGCCACCACCAACGGCTCGGGCCCGACCTACACACTGGCCTTCTTCTCCTTCGAGCTCACCCAGCTCAGGAGCGCCAACGACAGAGCCATCCTCACCTATGAGATGCTAAGGTGGTTCGACGTTCTCGCGAGGTGGGGAAGGGACCTCGCCATATCGGAGCAGGGAATCAGCAAGCTCAACCCCGACTTCATGGACGAGGTCAATCTCACGGTGTTCGTCCGCAACAATGGACCCAGCAACGAGCCCGTCGGCTCCGACAGGGTGATTGTGATATTCCTCATGAACAATGTGCCCGTGGTACCCGTTGAGCTCTACATCGATGACGCCCTCCAGAATTCAAGCGCCACAACCAATCCGGTCGAGGTGCCTCTGGTCCCGGCCTCTGGAGGGGTGGTGAAGGTGACGATGAAGTGGGTGGCGAACAGGGTCGGCACACACACCCTCAGGGTCACTGTGGACCCCTTCAACTTTATCCCCGAGGTCGACGAGAACAACAACGAGGCCTGGGGTGCCTCCTCCTCGCAGCTCATGGTCAGGTTCAGCGTTCTTCTCGTTGACGATGACGACAGCCCCAACAACCGCGCAACCGGCACTGGTTACAATTCCTCATTCGAGGTCTCGAGAGCGATGGAGAGGCTGGGCTACACCTTCCAGACGCACGTCGTCCCCGGGCCGTCCGATGATGGGCCCTCCGAGGCCGTTCTGAGGAAGTACAACACCGTGATATGGGTGACGGGCCAGTGCGCGCCCGGTGCGAGCGAACCGCTGACGGCGGCCGACTTGGGCGCGCTCAGGGGATACCTTTCCTCCGGCGACGGCAGGAGCCTCTGGCTCATAGGGCAGGATGCCTTCGAGACGGGTAGCTACGGAGCGGGCACCTTTGTGCACGATTTCCTGCACATCAGCGGAGTGGAGCGCGGTCGGGGCGTTCCTGAAATTCTATACGGTGTAAAGGGGAACCCTGTTGGTCACGGAATCAACTACACGATATCCCGGACTTTCATGCCCGCCTCGGGCGGGTCGACCATGGTCCCGAGGCCCGATGCCTACGGCGTCACCTACCACAACCGCTCCGCAGGCACATTCAACGCTGTCAGCTACGAATCCCCGTCAATGGGTTACAAGACCATCTGGTGCGGCTGGGACCTGTCATTCATAGCCGGGAGGGTTGGGGTGGGCGAGGAGGAGTACGAGGCCGAGTTCACCTACCTCGCGCTGCACTGGCTCGGGATGCCCGACATCCGCATAGAGCTCAGGGTGACCGAAGTGGACCTGTACTTCGGGAACATGACCCCCCTCTCCTGGATGAGCCCTTCCATGGGGAGCTCTTACGTTGTGAAGGCGTCCCTACGCAACGAGGGCGGCTCTAGGGGCGACTGCTCAGTGCGCTTCCTGGACGGGAGTACGGTCATAGGAACGGCCTTCGCCTCGATAGCGCCCGGCGGAACGACCATGACCGAGATCATCTGGACCCCGCTCTTCGCCGGTGAGAGAGTGATATCGGTCGTGATGGACCCCGACGGAGTGGTCAAAGAGATATTCAGGTTCAACGACCGCGCCTCCGTGGGGCTCCGGACCTATTTCTTCTTCGACGACATGGAGAACGGGACGGGGCACTGGAGGCACGAGTCGACGATCGTGCGCATTAACGGAGAGTCGGCCCTCGAGTACATGGACATAGGGAACGTGTCCACGAACGTGGCGTCGTCATGGCAGGAGCTCCGCGGCTTCCGCCAGACCTTCGACGACTTCCACTCGATGAACTCCTCCTTCAAGCTCAGGGAGCCGGGGCCGCCGGTGGACCTGACCCTCGTTTTCGACACCTCCAACTCGATGGCGGGCCAGCCCCTGCAGGACGAGAAGAACGCCGCGCTCGCCCTGATACAGGGCCTCGGAAACGACTCGAGGGTGGCGATATTCAAGCTCGCGCAGAACCCGGGACAGAGGTTCGTCCTCGGCTTCACGCAGCTCAACGCCGCCGGGAGGACCACGGTCGTAAACACAATCAATACCCTCTCGTGCCAGGCCTGGACGCCGATATGGCAGACATTCGGCGAGGCGATGAACTACACCTGGGACTACCGCTCCGCGGACAGGGTTCCCGTGGTGGTTGCGCTGTGCGACGGTCAGGACTACCAGGGCGACGACTCCAACATCAAGGACCCTCCGAAAAACCCAGATGATTACAACAACATCGAGAAGGGCAGCAACGGGAATCTGGCCAACCCGGGATTCTGCCCTTGGATAAACTGGGGGACGAGGGGCTATTTCACCTATCACATAGGGAAATACTTCGGCAAGGCGGGCGTCGCGGGCTACTGGTACAACCAAACCTACACCGGCGGCTGCAACACCGCCGACGGCCTCCTGAACGCCCCGATGACCGTCTTCACCATCGGCATAAACCTCGAGCACGACCCGAACCTGCCATATTTCAGCACAATATCGTCCGTCAGCAACTTCGACCGCGCGGGCTCGGTCTACACCGGCCCCGGCTCGCTCGAGTCGGGCACGCCCGAGTACAACCTCTATCGCATCGCTACGACATCGCCAAAGGGGAAGTACTTTTACGCCCCCAGCAGCGCTGACCTGATGGGCGTCTTCGACGAGCTTGCGGAAGAGCTGGCCTCGCTCTCCCTCGCGAGGAGCGCGGGCGGCTCGTTCGACGGCGGCGGGGCCGGCGGAGGCGGAGGAGCTCCAGAGGATGGAGGCTCGGAGAGCGCGCCCACGACCCCCGGGAAGAGCCAGGCCCCGTCAGACTCTTCAGGACCGGAGGGCCCGGCCTCAGGCCGCTCCCCCAACATTCCGGGCGCCGAGGACCTCTACGCCCTAACTCAGTCCTTCAGCCTCCAGGGCGTGACATCAGCCAGGCTCTGCTTCTGGCACAAATACCACCTCTCGATGGGCTGGAGCGGCGCGGTCGTGCTCGTGGGGACGTCAGTGAACAACGTGACCTTTACCTACGAATACGTGACACCGTCCCAGTCCTACACCGGCAACATAAGGACGAGCGTGACGCGCCTGGACGACCTCGGGAACGAGATTCGCTGGTGCTGGAACGGCATCAGCGGCAGGGGAACATTTGACTGGGAGTATGCGGAGGTCAGCCTGAACAAGTTCTGCGGCCAGCAGTACGTCAGGGTGATGTTCGCCTACATTCGCGCTGGAGGGGGGGGCGGGAAGGGCTGGCTCATTGACGATGTGGAGGTCAAGGTGACCCGTAGCAACTCCGCGGCCGTTCAGACGACCTCGACCGACCAGTGGGAGCTCGTCAAGAAGGGCGATGTTCTGGGTGGCGGAGGCGACTTCGCCGATGCCTACAGCGGGCAGTACGCCTGGCTCTGCCACAACCCGAGCGCGAGCGTGGACTATCTGAAGGGCGGGCTGGACAACTACCTGATAACCCCGCCCATCGACCTCACCAACGCGAGAGACGCCACCCTGATATGCAAATTCAAATTCAACATCAACTATACGGAGGGCAGGCCCCCCGATGGCTTCAGGGTCGAGGTCTCGGACGATGGAGGAGTAACGTGGAGGCCGATTCACTTCGGCGTCCGCGCGGCCTGGAAGGTGTCGGGGACGGAGCCCGCGGGCCCGGACGGGAAGAGCTTCACGGGCGTTAACATCGGAGGGAACTGGGTCCTCTCCACATCGCTCGCCCGGCTCAACTGCGACCTAACGGGCTGGGCGGGCTCGGTGATTCACCTGAGGTTCAGGGTCGTGACCCGCGCGGACACGATCAACCACTACGAGTCGGTGACGGGCTGGGGCGGTTTATACATAGACGACGTCACTGTTTTCGGGAACTCCACCACTGGAGGGAGGGGCCTCCCGGGGACGGCGGGCGATGACGCTGCTCCCGGAGCTGGCGCCACAGGAGTCATGGACGACTGGGCTGGCGCGCCCTCCCACGGGGAGGGTTCGGGGGACCGTATCCTCGGCCCGAGACCGGCAGGGACGAGCGTGCCTAGAATTCAGGTTCCTGCGAGCGCCGCACCCGCGAGATTTGAAAGGGAACTGACTGGAGGTGATTCAGAATGAGCTCGTGGAGGAGCGTAAGGACACTCGGACCAGTCGCTGGAGGAACCGCGGAATTCCGGAGGATCTCCGGGGACCGCAGAGGCGCGGCCGAGGTCATCGGCGACCTCCTGCTCGTCGCGATGTCCGTGGTGATGGTGACTGCGCTGGCGCTCCAGCTCAGCACAGTGCAAGGACCGTCTGACAGCGTCACGGTGGACCTCGAGGCGGCCTATGACGGCCAGATAATCACAATCACGCACATGGGCGGTGACACCCTCCACAACCACACGACACGTTTTGCTCTCTTCGTAAACGAGACGTTCGTGTCGGGCTACAACCTCACCGATGGGACCGGTGGGGACGCGTCCCTCGGGATGGGGGAGCGCTGGACCATGCCCTTCAACACAAGCCCATCCGACAGGCTGAAGATACAGGTCATAGACACGGCGCACAGCGTGATTCTCCTGGACCAGGTTCTTCAGAAGGGACCGGAGACGGGGGGGCTCCCAGACCTCGGCCTGACGCCCGCGGATATAGTCGTTCTATTTAATAACGCCACATTCAACGACACGAACGCTCCGATGGCCGGGGACAATGTGACGGTCAATGTGACGGTGCACAACTACGGCTCCGCCTACTCGGGCGACTTCGTGGTCAGAATCAGCGACTACTCGACCATAGACCGGAAGAGCTTCCCAGTGATGAATGCCACCCTGGCGCTCAACGGGAGCTCCAGTGCCAACCTGTCCACGGTTTACAAAATCCCCGCGGGGAGCTGGGGCATCCACACCATCACTGTGAGGGTTGTTCCCCTCCTGAACGAGTCTCGCTACGGGAATAACTACGCCACGAAGAGTTATCGCGTGGGCTACACCGTCATCGCCATGCACCCTGGCAACCCGGTCCTCAGAATTCGCTCGATTGACGTATATCCAAGGCACCCCGTACATGGAGCCTATGTTAACATCACCGCCCGCATCGCAAATCAGGGCGGCGTCCCGGCGCTCGCCAACGTCACCTACTACCTCGACGGCACCTCGCCCGGAGACATGGTCGGGGTGGAGCACAACCTGAGCATTCCCGTTGGAGGAGAGTCCTACTCGATCATTGTCTGGAGGGCCCCGCGGGGCGGCATCCACACTCTGATTGTCAACGCCTCCGACCCATACGGGCTCCCCGACGAGCAGTCGATTCAGCTCGAGGTCCTGCCGACGATTCTGCTCGTGGACGACGACCGGGCCATCGAGGGCTCGGTGAGGGACGTGGGAATGTATATGAAGGAGTCGCTGGACGCTGTTGCGGCCTCCTACACGACCCATGTAGTCCCAACGGGTGATGGGCCTCTCTACGACGGCGGGACCCACCCCCTCAGGGACTACGACCTCGTGATATGGCTCACGGGCTACGAGAGCGTGGGGACCCTAACCTCAAACGACAAGAGCAACCTGGCCACATTTTTAAACAACGGGGGCAAGCTGTGGCTGATAGGTCAGGACGTCCTGAGCAGTCTGGGGCGCGGCGACCCGTTCCTCAATAATTATATGAAGGTCTCGCCACTGACGCCGACCACATTCTACGACCGCTACACGCCCCAACAGATTCTCGGCAATGGAATTCTGAGCGGCAGGAGCTTCGTCGTGGCCAAGCCTTTTCCCTCCGGACTTCCAGACAGGGCGGACTTCATGGAGCCCCTCTCGGGCAAAGCGGTTCCCGCCTTCACGGAGGCCGGGGACCCCTACAGGGCTCTCGGGCTCCTATTCAATGCAACGACTAATGGCACACCCGGAGCCAACACGTTCCAGACCGCCTTCTTCGGCTTCGAGCTCTCTCGGGTCGCCGAGGCCAACGAAAGGGCGATGATTACATACGAGATGCTCAACTGGTTCGGCTGTCTAGCGAGCTGGGGCAGGGACCTGGCGGTCTCCGACCAGCAGTTCGACAAGAGCGCGCCGGCGTTCATGGAGGATGTGAACATAACCATCTACCTCCGCAACAACGGCCTGAGCGACGAGCCCCTCGACGTCAGCCGGCCCCAGCTGCAGGTCGCGTTCTACATCGACGGCGCGACCTTCGCTCCGAAGTCGGTCATGATAGAGCTGAACGGCTCCCTGACCACATTCAACCCCCCGACCTCGGAAATATGGATTCCCCAGGACACGACCAACGCCAGCCTCAGGGTCCCGGGCGGGGGCGGCTTCATAAAAATTTCGATGGTCTGGACCGCGGATAGAATCGGGGCCCATACGATAACAGGAAAGGTGGACCCCTACGACTACATATCAGAGATAAACGAGAACAACAACAAAGTCTCGGCCAGCATGAACCGTGAGTTCCTATACGTGAGATACGGCACGCTCGTTATAGACGACGACGGGAGCGCCAACAACGGGGGGAGCTCCTACAACTCCACCGCCAATGTGACCCGCGCCCTTGACGAGCTGGGGTATCAGTACGACCTGCACGTGGTGAATGTAGGCGAAGACGGCCCGGACCCGGCAAAGATGTCGCTTTACAACGCCTTAATATGGGTCGCCGGGGAGCAGGCGAACGCTCTCACCGCCACGGACAGGACGAGCCTCGCCTCCTTCCTTGGAAGAGGGGACGGCAGGTATCTCTGGCTCCTTGGCCCGCGCGCGATTCCTGACGGGAACTACGCCGGCGGCGCGGAACCGTTCTACAGGGATTACTTGCGCATCGGGAGCGTCGTGGACCCGGGCAGCGCGAGGACGCCGGGCATGATAGAGGGCGCGTACCTCGACCCAATAGCCCACGGAGTCCGCTACCCAGCCCAGCCGACCTCCGCCGACAAGGGGAGACTGCTGCTGCCCTATATCGACGGCCGGGGAGTGACCTACCAGTCCCCGATGCCCTCCCCGGACTCTCCGAACGAGGTCTTTCTTGAGGACGCAGAGGACGGCGACACGGAGGGGTGGGCGGCGAGGGTGGTGCCGCCACTAACCTCAGCCTCTATAAACAATGTTTTTGATTTTCAGCGGGGCTCGAGCGTGATTCGCCTCGCCAGGACAGGGGCGAGCGCGCAGGACACATACTTCATTATCGGCGACTTCGCCTTCGGCAGCGACCAGAACCCGAACGACCTGCCTTGGAACGAGAGGGAGAGGCTGACTGCGAGCTGGAGCTTCAGGTTCGACATCAACTACACATTCGTCTGGCACGTGACCGACACGCTGGGCACCCACATCGCCCTGACCTACACAAACAGCGACACGGACCTCTTGGGCGCAGGGCCCGTGCACCACGGGCTTGGCGCCGGCACCGCCGATGGAAGGTGGCACACCGTGACCCGCGACCTGCAGAGGGACCTCAGGGAGGGGAGCGGGCTGGGCGGCAGGACAATCAGGCAGGTCGACGGGTTCGAGGTTGTGATGAATGAGGGCGAGGGCGCCGTGGACGACATCATCCTCTCTAGACCGTTCAACGGAATTCGGTACGAGAACACCACCTTCAGCTTCAGGACGGTCTTCACCGCCTGGGACCCGTCCTTCATCTCCTACGAAGGAAACAACCAGTACCTCTCCGAGCTCGCCTACATGGTGCTTCGATGGTTCAACATGTACGACGCAAGGACCGAGCTCAGGGTGACCCACCTCGACCTATTCCACACAACCCTCCAGCCTCTCAGGGAGATGAAGCCCATGATGGGCGAGTCCTACATGCTGAAGGCGCGCATCTGGAACCCCGGCGGGACCCGGGGCGACGCCGTCGTGCGGTTCTCGGACGGGAGCACGGTCATCAACTCCGTCAGCGTGAGCGTCGAGAGGAGCTCGATGATAGTGGCTGAGATCATCTGGACACCGATATTCGCGGGCAGCCGCACAATATCGGTCTCGGTCGACCCCGACGGCATCCTGAGCGAGGTCTTCAAGTTCAACAACGTCGCCTCCCTTACTATCCAGTGCTACTTCTTCTACGACGACATGGAGGAGGGGGCGGACAAGTGGACGCACGAGTCGACCATTGTGCGCCTTAATGGAGAAACGGCGCTCGAGTACATAGACGCCGGCGACGTCTACACCGACATAGTGGCCGAGTGGTCCGAATTCAATGGGTGGCGCAACACTACAGACAATATGAGCCTGCCCAATATAACATCCCAGTTCCATAGCCGCGACAGCGCCTACTACATGCACGAGCCAAAGGCCCAGAGGAGGACACCGGTTGACGTCATACTGACCTGCGATGTCACCGGCTCGATGGCCTGGGACGCGGTCGCGAGGATTGAGGGGGCTAAGACCGCGATGATGCAGTTCGTGAACAAGCTCTGGCCGCAGGACAGGGGCGCGGTGGCGGAGTTCTCGACCTACAGACCGTACAACAGCTATCCAAATCCCCCGTTGATTCCCTACTACACCCAATTAGATCAGCCCTTGACCAGTAATAAGTCCGCGCTCCATGATGCCATTGCAAAGATGAGAATCGGGGGTGGCACTCCGTTCTGGAACGCTGTTACAACTAGTTTCACTTATATCAGGGACTATGGTGCGGCTAACAGGATAAGATGTATGGTGATTCTCACAGACGGACAGAGCAACTCAGATTCCCCAAGTGTACCGGCGGGCAGAGCAACGGCCTTCGCCACCGTCACGACCGCGCCGGTCCCGATATTCGTCATCGGCTACGGTGCGGACGTCGTCGGAACCTCGCAGCCGGACATGATAGCCCTCGCGGCGCAGGCCAATCTGACCGGCGGGGGCGGGGGATGGTACTACTTCGCGCCCAACGCGGAGCAGCTGGAGTGGGTATTCGCAAACATATCCAAGCAAATCGAAGAGATGGCCCAGACACTGGGTAGGGGCGGAGCTGGGGCGTCGGAGAACCCCGGTGGGGCGGGGGAACGGGTGGTGCTCTTCTACGACAATATGGAGATGGGCGCGGGAGGCTGGAGCGTCGTCAACAACGGCCCCGCGGGGAGCACGTGGAGGTACGTGACCGGCGACTTCCGGAACAGTGGCCTATCCGCGTGGCGCTGCTACGACACCGCCACCGGCAGGTACGGGAACAACGACGACGACTGGCTCGTGTCGCCCACCATTGACGCCTCGGGCTACGTGAACCTCAGGCTGAGCTTCTGGCACAGGCCCGCGGTATTCCGGGGCACCTATTACTGGGGCGGGGAATCATCCTGGAACGCTGACCTTGGCTACGTCTTCATTAGCAACGACAATGGCCTCACATGGTATGGTGTCAGAAGCTGGGCAAATAATTTATGGTTGGGATATTATGGAAATCCAAGGAATGCCATTGGTACAATGGTCTCAAACCTGGATGTTAACGTCATCCAGCCAACATCCCAGATGAAAATCGCTTTTAGGATGTGGGCAGACGTGGCTGAGACAGCGGAGGGCTGGTCAATAGACGACGTCCTACTGACTGGCGAGCCAAGCTGGCTCTCGAGGGGCGCCGGAGGCGAGGGGGGCGGAGGGGATGAGGGGAGGGGCCTCGTGGTGCTCCTGCAGGAGGGCTTCGAGGGAGCGCTGTCCGGGTGGACGAAGACGAACCTCGGCGGGGACGGCGTCTGGCAGAACGATACCTTCTTCAAGTACGCCGGGAGCAACTCCTACAGGTGCTACAAATCGGGCGGCTCGAACTACTACGACAAGCAGGAGGACGACAGTCTGATCACACCGGCCCTGAACCTGACCGGCCACAGCGCCCCGACGCTCTTCCTCTGGCTCAGGCACGACGTCGACGACAACGACGACAGATCCTACATAGAGGTGAGCAACGACAACGGCGCCACCTGGACGCAGTTGTGGACGAACAACTCCCACATCACGAGCTGGGTCAATATAACGCTCGATATTTCGAAGGGAGGGGCAGTCACCCTCACGGACCAGATGAAAATAAGGTTCAGGTTCAAGTCGGACAACGACAACGACCTCGACGACGGCTGGTCAATAGACGAGATTCTGATCACGGCCCTCACCCCGGTCCCGCCCCCGCAGAAGCCGGGCGACCAGCCCTTCTGGAACGACGGCGACGAAACGCCCTCCGACAAATGGCTCACCACCGCCACCTTCAGCCTGAAGGGCGCGTCGAGCGCGCGGCTGACCTTCTGGCACAAGTACAACCTGAAGGTCGGGAGCAATGGCGGCGTGATAATGGTCGGGACGGCCCCCACCGCCAACGGCCCCTTCTCCTACAGATACGTCGCCCCCACCCAGCCCTACCCGAGCAACCTGAAGCTCTCCGAGTGGGGCACGCCGCATCTGAAGGACGACTTTGGGAACGACATGAGGTGGTGCTGGAATGGCGTCAGCGGGGCCGGCAGGTTCAGCTGGGATTACGTGGAAGCGGACCTGACGCCTTTCGTCGGCAATGAATTCGTCAGGGTGAGATTCCTCTACATATTCTGCGACGGCGGCACGGGATACGGTTGGGTCATAGACGACGTCGAGGTGAAGGTCCGGCGCTCTGACTCGGTTTCGGTCACTGGCCAGACGACGGACCAGTGGGAGCTCGTCGAAGTCGGTCGGACCTACGGCGATGACTATGCTGACGGCACTTTCGCCTTCAGCGGGACGCATGCCTGGTGGAACCACAACCCCCAGCCTGGGATGGACGCGCTGAAGGGGGGAATAGACAACTCTCTGGTCACGATACCAATTGACCTCACCCGTGCGCGCGATGCGCGGCTTGCGGCAAAGCTCCGTTTCAACATCCCGTTCGCCGAGGGCAGGCCACCAGACGGCTTCAGGGTCGAGGTCTCGAGCGATAACGGGGTGAGCTGGAGGCAGCTAAACATGGGCGCGCGCTCCGCTTGGAACGTCTCGGGCACCGAGGCCGCGGGGCCCGACGGGACGAGCTACACCGGCGTGGGCATCCGCGACAACTGGGTCGACAGCCGCACCCTGACCAGACTCAACTGTGACCTCTCAGGCTGGGCGGGCTCCGTGATACTGCTGAAGTTCAGGGTGGTCACGCGCAACGACCTAGCCCTCCACTACCACGACCTCGGCGCGGGCTTCGGCGGCATATTCATTGACGACGTCACTGTAATCGGAAACACCACGACCGGGCAGGGACGCGGCGCTGGGGGGGCACCGGAGAGCGGTGGGGACGGCCTCGCCCCCGCGGCCACCGGTATGCCCGAGGACGGTGGCTCCATTCGCGGTTCTGGAGAGAGCGCGGCGCCTGCCGAAGAGGGAGGGGACGGGCGCACCGGACCCAACGGAGGGGGCGCTGGCCCTAGCGCGAGGCCCACCAGCGCATCACCCATTGCGGGCGCGACCGAGTTGAATAGGTTTAAGAACCCCACGGTTAATCGAGATGGTAAGGATGAGGACTAAGAGGCGCAGGTCGACTGGCACGTGGAGACGGTGGCAGGGGCGGCGGAGCGGCGTCGCGGGCGCGGTGACGGCGGTACTCTTCGTCATCATTATCACAACCATCCTGACGGCCGTGGCTCTGTACTACGTTCCCGTCTGGTCGAAGGACGCGGAGGCGGCCCATATGAGCCGCGTTGCGAACCAGTTTTTCGCCCTACGCGACGGCGTCGAGGACCAGCTCGCGCAGGGAGAGACCGCGGGCAGCCTATACTTCCATATCGCACTCAGCTCTGGCACCACCACGTCCTTCCTCGGAATTCAGGGCGAGCCTTCTAGCGGGACGCTATCCTTTGACGCCAACGCGAGCCTGTTCGAGGTCTGCGACACCGACAGCCCAGACGAGCTCTTCGCGCTCTCGCGCGGGTCCTTGATTTTCCGCTCTCGGAACATGTACCACCCGCAGCAAGAGTATGTCTACGAGGGAGGAGCTGTGCTGGTGCATCAGGAGGGCCACTCCACAGTCAGGGAGGGCCCGGCGCCAGAGTTCAAGAGGGACCGCTGGGGCAGCCTGACGCTCACCATACCCCTATACGCCCTTTTCGGCGAGGGGGTCTCCGTGACGGGGGCCGGGAGCGCGGGCGTGGAGACGCGCGTTCTGCATTATGAAGAGACCCTGATTCCCTTCCCCGGAGAAAGGAACGTGACCTTAAACGCCACAACCAGGCACGCGGACGGATGGCTCAGGTGGCTCAACGCATCGATTCAGGAGCAGGCCGCGGCCGCCAACCTGACCGGCTCTGAGGTGTCTCTCAGCCAGACCCCGGAGGGTTTCAGAATGGATGCAAGGGGCATTGTCTCCCTGACCATCAGGTTCGCGGTCGTGGAGGTGAAGGTGAGCAGATGAGGCACCCCCGTCCATCTCGGAGAGGCGAGGGCGCCGGGCGCGTCGAATCGCCAAAGAGGCCCTTCAGATACCGCTGGAGGCGCGAGAGGCGGGGCGCCTCGGGCGTCGTGGTGACCCTACTGATACTCCTCGTGGCCGCAGGAGCGCTCTCGATGTTCATGGCAATATACGTTCCGATATGGACCAAGGACGCCGAGGCGCGCCAGATGAAGAGAATTCAGTCCCAGATGATTCAGCTCAAGGAGAATATAGATCTCCAGATTCTCGCGGGCAGGAGCTCGACACTGACCAACAGGGTCACGCTCGGGGACGAGGGCGGTCCGGTCTTCGGCCTCGCCCGGACCGTGGGGAGCCTCTCCCTAAGCCCAGAAGACGGGGAGTACAGGCTGGGAAGCGCCACAGACCCGAACGAGACGTTCGGTCTGACGAGAGGGAGGATGGGCTTTCAGCCCCAGAACATGTACTATCCAGATCAGAGCTACCACTACGAGAACGGAGCGATAATCGTCGAGCAGGGCGGGAGAGCGGTGATGAAGGCCTCGCCGCACTTCGACCTGCGCAGGGAGCCCGACGGGAACCTGAGCGCGAGCGTCACCCTGATATCCCTGACCGGTGTACCCGCCACCCGCTCGGGCTCTGGAGACATGAGGGTGAAGAGCACCTTAAGCATATTTGACAAGACCTCCTACGCCGGCGGCGACTGGGAGGCAGGGAGGAATCTGGGGCTGAACATCACTACCGCCTTCCCTTCCGTGTGGGCGGACTTCTTCAACACAACCCTTGGCAGGCCCGAGACGGGCCTCACCGGGGCGGACTATCAGGTTTACGTCAGGCCCAACGGCGTGGACGTTACGCTCTTCAAGGTGAGGGAACTGGAGCTCGGGATAGCGGTCGTGGAGATTCAGCTGGAGATGTGAGGGGGCGGGAGGGGAAGAGGGAATGGAAGGGAGGTGGCAGAGGGCGGGAAGAGGAGAGGACGACGGGAGCGGGGGCCAAGGGATGCGAGGAGGAGCACGTGGAAAGGAGAAGGGTGGGCGGGCTCGAGGGGGGACAGGTGTGGCGGGGAGGGGAGGAGGGGGTGGAGGCATAGCACGGAGCGGGGAGGGCCGGGTGCGCTGGAACGGGCGTGCGGTCTCGGGCGCGGTGACCGCGGTGATGCTGCTCCTGATCATCAGCAGCGTCCTATCTCTCGTTATAATGTACTACGTCCCGGTGTGGGGCGAAATAGATGAGAACCAGCACATGAGGGAGACGCTGGAGCAGTTCTACGCGCTCAGGGAAAACATAGATGCCCAGATTCTCAGGGAGACTCCCGTGAGTGTCAGCACGAGGGTAACCCTCGGGAGGGAGCCAAGCGCGCTCCTCGGCTTCTCCAAGACCGCGGGGAGACTCGTCACCAACCCTTTCAACGGCTCGCTGGCGGTTTACAACACCGACGACCCCGGGGACGTTTATGTAAGGAGCCGGGGGAGCGTCTCATTCTTCTCCCAGAACGCATACGTATCACAGCAGACCTTCATATACGAGCAGGGGGCCGTCCTCGTGTCGGGCGGGAGCGATGCGGCGATGAGGGCTCCGCCCCACTTCAGCGCGAGCCGGGGCGCGGCCGGGAACCTCTCCGCCTCGATGCTCTTCGTGTCTCTGACCGGCGACTACACCAGCCTCGCGGGGACGGAGAATGTCGTGGTCGAGACCAGGGTGGTCTCGAAAGATTGGAACGTCTACGAGGGCGCGGAATGGTCTCTGGGAAAGAATATAAGCGTTAACCTGACCACAACTTCCCCAGGCGCGTGGGCCCGGTACTTCAATGAGACCCTCTCCCGCCCCGTGACGAACCTCACGATGGGTGCCGATTACTCCATCGAGACGGGCGACGGCTGGGTGAGACTGGAGCTCAAGGCGGTGACGAGGCTGGAGCTCTGCGTGGCGGTCGTGGAGGCGAGGGTGAGGTAACATCCGAGAACTCATGTACCGGTTTCGACGCGAATCTGTCGAAAATTGTCAGAAAGATATTTATAGTCTCCAAGAGAATTAATTGATTCGAACGCGGAGCAGGGACCGCGAAATAATACATAAATATGATAGGCCAGTGGCCGCCGAAATGAATAGGAACACCCACCTCTTCCACGATGTTTCTACCCCCCTTCGGCGGCCCCTGGCCATTAACTACTCGATTCGGGGCCCGTATAGCTCCCTTACCCCCATTGAGACCCCGCATTGACCCCACAGGAAGATTTCGGTTGGACTGCCGGCCAGCCGCCGAAAAATGGCCTCCGGGCGCCCGCGCAATCAATAAATACGCCAGGAGCCAATGCCTGATTTCGGCGCATACTGGGGGAAAGGCGCCGAAAATCGAAAAGAGGGGGGTGGGACGCCTGAGGGGCGTCGAGCTTGACCTCGCGGAGAGATGGAGGGCACTGGACCGGAGGCTCCTGCCGGTTGACAAGAGGGACATCCAGATACTCTCGATTCTGGTCCGCAACGCTCGGGAGACCAACAGCAGAATCGCGGCCCAGCTCCACGTGACCGAGGCCACCGTGAGGCGGAGGGTGAAGGCGCTCAAGGAGAAGGGGCTCATCCTGGCCTTCACGACGGTAATCAACTTCTCCGCCGTGGAGAACACAGTGAAGTCCTTCATCCACCTGCAGGTCAGTTCGGACAGGCTGAGAGAGGTCGTGCAGAAGCTCAGACAGCACCCTAGGGTAACGGCGATTCATCGCGTGACCGGTCCTCACAACATCCTTCTGGTGGCGCTCTTTGTCTCGACATCGGAGCTGCAGGACTTCGTGGACAATTTTCTGAGGATGGAGGGCGTGAGGGACACAGTAGTTCAGATCGTCATGAGCTCCCACAAGGAGCAGCACTGGGGCGGTATCTGACTTGATGGTGATTATCGGCGGGGGAGGGCTCGCGCGGGAGCTGGCGCGCGAGGTCTGCCGGAGGGGCGAGAGGCCGCTCTGCCTCGTCCCCGATTCTGCATCCGCGCGCGCAATGAGGGGCACGGGCGCACGCGTGGTTAGGACCCCCGAGGAGAGGATGGCCCGGCGTGTTCCCGCGGCCGCCGACGCCGCCTTCGTGGTCACGGGGCGCGGAGAGCTGAACGCGTCGATATCTCGAGAGCTGAGGCGCCTGAGACCCGACATACTGATCCTCGCCGAGGCTTCCGGACGGGGCGCTGCGAGCGGGCTCAGGCTTGCCGGGGCCGACCTCGCCGTCGAGCCCGCGAGGCTAGCGGCCTCCGGGATGCTCGAGAAGATGGGCTCGCTCGAGGGCCAGAGGGCGGCCCGGCGGCTCGTCTCGGTCATCGACGACTGCGGTGGTAGGGGGCTGGCGGTCTTCCTCCACGACGACCCCGACCCGGACACGATAGCCTCGGGCCTCGCCTTGAAGAGAATCTGCGCGGCCCGCGGTGTGAGGTGCGGCATCTACCACGGCGGGAGCGTCTCGGGCGAGAGCAGCAAACTGCTGGTCTCGATGCTGGGGGCGAGGCTGCGCAGGGTCGAGAGCCCGGAGGAGGCGGCGCGCATCGCCGGCAGGTACGGCGCGGTCGCGCTCGTCGAGTCCTCCGTTCCCGGAAGAAACAACATCCTCCCGCCGGGGGCGAGGGTGGATATCGTGATAGACCACCACCCCCTCTCCCCCTCCCTCTGGCCCGAGGGAGGACTTGTTGACATCAGGCCGGAGCTGGGCGCGGCGTCGACAATGCTCACGGGCTATTTAAGGCGCCTCTGGATAAGGCCGGACCCGGCACTCGCCTCCGCGCTGATTTTTGGAATAAAGGTCGACACCGCGGACTTCACCCGGAGCGTCCACCCGGAGGACCTCGAGGCCCTCGGCTTTCTCGCGGAGCAAGCTGACCTAAGGTTGGTCCGCAGGCTCGAGGCCCCGCCGCTCAGCGCCTCCGCGGCCGCGGCGCTGGCGAGGGCAATAATGGACAGGGAGCTCATATCCGGCCACCTGCTCGCGTTCGCCGGTAGGGTGAGGGACAGGGAGACTCTCGCGCGGGCCGCTGACTTCCTCCTCCGCCTCGACGGCGTCTGCGCCTCGCTTGTCTGGGGCATCATTGGGGGCATGGTGCACATATCCGCGCGGACCGACCAGCACTCCCTCGACGTCGGCGGGGTTCTCCAGCGTGCCTTCGGGAGGCTGGGCTCGGCGGGCGGCCACGCAAACTCTGCAGGCGCCTCCGTGCCGCTCCCGTCCCTCGCGCCCGGGGTTGATGGAGATAGGGCCCTGGCTTTGGCGAGGCAGAGAATCAGGGAGCGCTACCTCAGGGCCGCGGGACTCTCCGGGGGGTCGGCTTGATAGAGCGCGTCGGGGAGAACATTTTGCTCGTCGGGACTGCCCACGTCTCTCCCGAGAGCGCGGCGGAGGTCAGGGGTGCGATTCAGGAGTTCCGGCCCGACGTCGTTGCGGTGGAGCTCTGTGAGCGACGGTACAGGGTCCTGAAGGATAAAGAGGCGTGGGAGAGCTTGCCGATGACACGGCTCCTCAAGGACAGGAACGCCTACGCCTTCATCGCCCAGTCCTTCCTCTCCGCCTACCAGAGGAGGCTGGGAGAGAGGCTCGGGGCGGAGCCGGGGGCGGAGATGCTCGAGGCGATAAGGGCGGCGGAGGAGAGGGGCGTGAAGGTTGTTCTGGCGGACAGAGACATCACCATCACGCTGAAGCGGGCGTGGAAGAGGATGGGGCTGCGGGAGAAGTGGAGGGTTGTCAGGACGCTCTTCCAGCTCCCATTCGTCGAGTACGAGGAGGGGGAGCTGGACTTGAAGGAGCTGATGAAGGAGGACGCTCTAACTGCGATGATGAGGGAGCTCAGGGAGCTCGCGCCCACAGTCGCCGAGGTGCTGATAGAGGAGAGGGACATCTACATCGCCCGGAGAATCGTCGAGGCGGCCTCGGGCGGGGGGAAGGTGCTGGCCGTCGTTGGAGCGGGGCACCTGCAGGGAGTAAAGGCGAGAATCGCGGAGGCGCTGGGCGGGGGCCCCGGGGGCGAGTCCGGCTCGGGAGAGATGGGGGGCACCGCGGGGCCCTTGCGGGCCGGGGTCGGGGGTGGGGGGGAGGCCGCGCGCGCGCCGGGCACACGGGTCAGGGGAGTGGGGGCTGGGGGAGCCACAGAGGCGGGGAGGGGAGGGAGCGGTTTGGCCCGGGGGAGGGGGGCATTGCCCTCCATTGCAGAACTCGAGGCGCTCCCGCCGCCCGGCTTCCCATGGGGGAGGGCTCTGGGCTGGGGAATCACCATCCTCCTCTGCGGCATCCTCGTGTGGATGGCCTTGACGAGGGGCGTGGGGATGGCTCTCGAGGCCTTCGGCTGGTGGTTTTTGATTCACGCGCTCCTCTCCGCGGGCTTCTGCGCTGTCGCGCGCGGGCACCCGCTTTCAATAGGAACCGCCTTCATCGCCTCCCCCTTCACAGCCATTCACCCCGGTGTGGCGGCGGGCTGGTTCTCGGGTCTCGTCGAGGCAAAGGTCAGGACTCCGACCGTTAAGGACTGGCAGGAGCTCGGCAGGGTGGCGACGACCAAAGAGTTTTTCAACAACAGGGTCATCAGGGTCCTGATGGTGGCGGCGCTGACCAATGTGGGGAGCATGATCGGGACTTTTGTTGCGATGCCCTATCTGATAAGAATGGGGCTGGGGTAGCGATGTGGGACGACGATGATTATTACTGGCGGAGGGGCTACGCGGCGCCCCCCCGCATCGTCTACCTTACCGGTCCCTACGCGGCGCGCACTGGGCCATACCCGGGCCCCTTCACGAGCCCCGAGGAGCTCCGGGACCTGACGGTGGCCGTTCTGGTTCTCTCACTGATATTCTCGATGTCGGACATAAAGTTCGTTCTTCTCGCAGGCCTGCCGGCCTGGCTCGCTGGCGTCTTCTTCCTGATATCAATGGCGGCGGTGGTGCTCTGCTTCATCAGCCACGAGATGGGCCACAAGCTCATGGCGCGCAGATACGGCTGCTGGGCCGAGTTCCGGAAGAGCGACACGGGCCTGCTCATCGGGCTCTTTCTATCGCTCCTTGGGGTCTACTTTGCCGCGCCGGGTGCGGTCTATCACCGCGGATACCTGAGCGTCGAGCAGACCGGGAAAGTCTCGGCCTCCGGGCCCGCAATGAACGCCCTGGTCGGTTTCATATTCCTGCCCCTGGGTGTCCTATCTAAAGGGATGCTCGTCCTCGGCTACCTCACGGTATATGTCGTGATAGTGAGCGGCATCCTCGGGATATTCAACATGCTCCCCGTGTTCATATTCGACGGCCGCAAGGTCTGGGCCTGGAGCCCGGCGGCCTACATCGGCCTCCTCTCTGCCCTCATCGCCCTACTCATCCTCGCGGAGTACAATTTTCACTTTCTGGGAATTCTATGAAGCCACACACCCGCCCCGGGCCGTTTTCTCACCTCAGGCCCGATAATTCCCCGCCCGCTCCCAAGGCTCCCTATTCCCCGGGCTCTTCCGCAGCTCCTTTCCCCCATCCCTCCGGCCCCCTCCATGAGCGCGGCCATCCCCGCACACGCTCGTATTCTCTGTCCGGCCGCTCTCCACCTCGCTCCATTCCCCTCTCACATCCTCCCTCCATCCATCCATTACTCGACACTCATTTCCTTGTCCGGAGGGCGCTGAGGCCCGCGCTCTCGCTGGGCGCGCTCGCCGCTTTAGCCCTCCTCTTCTCGCATGTGCTCCAGCCTGCGCTTGCGGGGCCGGCTGAGCTTCCGGAGAGGCTCGAGTGCCCATCGCAGAGGGACCTGTTGGATGTCGCATGGCGTCCGGCGCCCTCGGGGAGCTATGCCCTCATAGTGGGCGCGTCCGGAACGGTGCTTCAATACACTGGGAAATTCTTCATCACCCTTTCCCCGGGAGTCGCGTCCGACCTGCACGGCGTCGGCTGGCACCCCTCCGGCGACACTGCGCTTCTCGTGGGCGACGGTGGCGCGGTCCTCGAGTGGGACGGCCATTCCTTCAGGGAGCTCAATGGAACGAGTTCCGTGCGTCTTGAGGCCGTCGCGTGGAGGCCGCAGGGGGACATGGCGCTCCTCTGCGGCCACAATGGGACCCTTCTCGCCTACGCCCACGGGGCCTTCTCGAGAATTACGACGAACGCAAGCTGGCCCCTGACCTCCGTCGCCTGGAGGCCCGATGGGAGAATCGCCCTCGTCGCCGGTGATTCCGGAACGCTCCTGCGCTACGACCCTGAGACAGGCTCCGTGCTACATCTGGACACGGGCACGAGCGAGTTCGTCAGGACCGCCGCTTGGAGGCCCGACGGCGGCTGCGCCCTCCTTGCCGGAACTCTGGGCACCCTCCTGCGCTACGATGGAACCCGCTTCACGCCCGTTGCCGCCTCCACTGCAAGCCAGTTCCTCGCGATTGCGTGGTCCACGGACAACAGGACCGCTCTTGTTTCGGCGCGCGGAGGCCTACTCTACAGATACACCGACGGCGCCGGCCTCGAGGCAATCGAGACGGACACGGGCTTCTCCGTGCTCTCGATATCGTTCCGCCCCGACGGTAGATACGCCCTCTGCACGGGCGAGGGTGGGCTGGTGCTGAGATACCCGGCGGCGCCCGCGCCCGACGGGGGCGACGGGAGCGCGCGGGACGGAGATGGCGGGCCGCTCCTCCTCTCCGCGGTCGCGCTGATGGCGAGCGCTATAGTCTCTCTCCTCCTCGCCCTCCTGATGGTCAGGCGAGCTCGAAGGAGCTCTCGATAGCAAGCTGGTGTAGGCCGGGGGGCCCGTCGCAATCTTATTTAACAGCGGCTTCATTACCGGGCCCGATGAGAACATGAGGAAGCTCGTCGAGTGCGTCCCCAACTTCAGCGAGGGGCGGAGGAGGGAGGTCATCGAGGCCATCGCGCAGGCAATCCGCGCGACGAAGGGCGTCAGGCTTCTCGATGTGGAGTCCGACCCGGACCACAACCGCTCGGTGATGACCTTCATCGGGGAGCCGGAGCCCGTGAGGAGGGCTGCCTTCAGCGCGGCCGCGAAGGCGGTCGAGCTCATCGACATGGAGAAGCACAGGGGCGAGCACCCGCGCCTCGGCGCGGTGGACGTGATTCCCTTCGTCCCCGTCTCGGGCGTCGAGATGGCGGAGTGCGTCGAGCTCGCCCGCTCTCTCGGGAGGGAGCTCTGGGAGAGGCTCCGCCTCCCGGTCTATTTCTACGAGGAGGCCGCGACATGCCCCGAGAGGCGCTCCCTCGCGGACGTGAGGAGGGGGGAATATGAGGGGAGGAAGAGGGACATAACGGACCCGAAATGGAGGCCCGACGTGGGCGAGCCGGTAATGCATCCGACGGCGGGCGCGGTCGTGGTCGGCGCGAGGCCTTTCCTGATCGCATACAACGTCAACCTCAACACCTCCGACATCAACGTGGCCAAGAAGATAGCGAAGAAGGTCAGGGAGAGGGACGGTGGCCTCCCGGCGGTAAGGGCGCTGGGCTTTGAAATCAAAGAGAGGGGCATTGTGCAGGTCTCGATGAATCTGGTCGACTACCATAGGACGCCGATATGGGCCGCGTTCGAGGCCGTGAGCTCGGAGGCGCGCGCGATGGGCGTGGAGGTCCTAGGGAGCGAGATCGTGGGTCTTGTTCCCCTCGAGGCTCTGGCCCAGTGCGCCGAGCACTTCCTGAGGCTCGAGAAATTCGGGCAGGGCCAAATACTCGAGACGCGAATCTGGGAATGAATGAAAAGCGACCGGTGGGAGCGGGGTGGGGCGTTGGAGAAGGGAGGAGGGGTGATAGGGAGACGGGGGGCGGGAGACGGATAGAACGGAATGGAGCTGCAGACGGGCGAAGGGGGAGGGGAAGAGACAGGAACGGAGGGGTGGAAAAGATGGGAAAGGAGAGGGGCTTAGGGAGGGGGGGCCGCCGCGCTGGGGTCGCTACAGGCGGAGCCCGGGGGGTCGGAAAGGAGGCTAAAAAGGACGAGCTGACCAAGCAGGACGTCTCTGGGTTTCTGACGGTTCTGGGCGACTTCGAGAAAAGGCTCGATTCATCCCGGAGGACGCTGGACGAGCTGTCTGCGCAGCTCGGAGCTCTCGCGCGCCTCTCGATGACCTCCTCACCCGGCCCGGAGGTCGTGGTTCCGCACCTCGTCGAGATGCACAATACCCTCAGCAGCATCCACGCCTCACTCCAGGACTCTTTTGAAGGAATAAGGGCGCGCTACACCGAGCTAAGGGAGCGCGCCGCCGCAATCACAGGCGAGTGTACAAGGGAGCTCGAGAGCAGAAGGCGCGCGTTAGAGGAGCTCTGGAAGAGGATGGAGGGCGAGGGTTTGGGCAGTGGCGGGATGGCCGAGTGCATGAGGGAGGAGAGGATGCTCATTGCAATGTCTCTCGACAGCTACAACCGCGTGCTGGGCACGATGAGCGCGATGAAAGAGGTCGAGAACAGGTTCATCGAGGTCTTCAGCGACTTTTCAGAGGCTGTCGGCAGAATCGACGGCCTCGCGCGCGCCATGGGAGAGCTTATCAGCACGGACGACGCGAAAGCCCTCAGGGAAGAGCTCGAGGCCCTCGGCAGGTCTCGCAGGGAAAGGGTGAGCAGGTACATCTGGTGAGACGGGAGCGCCCCCGGCCACTCAAGGGAGGAGGCGGCGGCTGGCAGGGCCTTTCGAGGCGTGCAGTAGGGCGGGGCTCGCGGTGGGCTATCGCATTCAAGCGGCGCGTGGCCGGCGCGCGCGGGCCGGAGAGCATCGGGGTTTTTTCACCGAATTCTCGCCTCGCACTCGGGGCAGACTATCCAGCCGGGCTCCATCCTCGCGCCGCACTTCGGACAGGCCTCCCCCTTAGGCTTCTCCGCCCCCACCTCCGCCGTGTGGCTCTCCTCGAGCTCCGCGAGCTTCTCCTCGGCCCTCTGGAGGTACTGGTCCGCCTTCTTCGGGTTCCCGCCCTTCCAGAAAGACTTGGCGAGACTCAGGAGCCGCCGGGGCTGGGTCACGTCGACGCCTTTCCTCTCGAGCGCGTGGATGCGGTCCTCTATTGCGCTCATCCTCCGCTTCGGCTTCCTCGGTATGGGCGTGATTGATGGAGCCTCGGAGCCGGGGACGCGAATTCTCAGCCTTCTCGCCGGCGGGGCCTCGCCGGATGGAGCGGGCCCGCCAGCGGGCGCCTCACCTTTGGCAGCGTTGGCCCCAGCCGGCGCCGGAGCGACCACCGCCATCTCTGTCCCCTCGGGAGCTCCTCCGCCCGACTCTGGCGCAGGCCCCTCGGCCGTGGGCGCTGTTACTGGGGTCGCGGGCCGGGCCGCTGGGGCCGGGCGCAGGTTCAGGGGCCTGAGGACCCTCCTCCTGCGGAGCGTGAGCTCTTCCTCAATTCTCTCCCCGGGGGAGGGCTCTTCAGGGATGGTTGTCTCGATTTTGAGCTCCCTGCCCTTGTAGGGCGTGTGGTCGAGGCGAATCTCGTCGAGCGAGAGCCGGGCCTTCCTCTTCTCCTCCTCCCTCCTCTCCTCCTCATCCTTCTCCTCCTCCATCGCCTTCCACCACGGAATGACACCGGAGGCCCATATCTTGATGGCTTTCCGATAGACGTAGAAGGCCGTGGCACCGACGACGACCGCCATGGCGAAGAGGGTGAGAGAGACCGGCAGGAACCAGCCGGGAATTCCCCTCGCCACGGAAACGTAGGTGATCATGGTTTCATTGCCTGCGGTCACGAGGAGCTCATGCTTCCCCGGCTCGGCTCTCCAGCCGAACACCTCGCGGTACCTATGGCCGGGTTGGACCACGGGGATGGTCCGGCCCGCCAGCGGCTCACCGTCGACGAAGAAGGCGAGGAAGATATTCTCCGCGGCGGCGTCCCCGGCCCCAGTGACGGTGACGACGACCTTTATGCGGTCGCCCTCGACGGGGTGCTTCGAGGAGAGGGAGACGGCCACCTCCAGACGCGAGCTGCGCACGGTCAGGTTGACTCGGGCCTCGTCGCTCCCGCCTCTACCGTCGTCGACAACGAGGCGGATGGTTTGGTTCCCGCGGGGCAGGGTCGTGTTGAGCCATGGACCCGAGCCTGCAGAGCGGTCTCCTATGAACCAGCTAAAGCCGAGCCTGTCGAGGTCGGGGTCGAAAGAACGGAGGGCGCTTAGTGAGACGGTGTCGGTCTCGAGGAACTCGGCCCCCTCATGCGCCCCATCGATGACTGCCCTCGGGGCCCGGTTCACGTCCCTGACGGTCACAGACCAGCGAGTGACCGTGGTGAACTCGCCGTCCGAGACGAGAGCCCTCAGCTCCCTCGCGCCTGCCGAGAAGTAGTCGGGCGTGTAGTTGAACCAGCTCTCGCTCCCGGCCAGCACGCCGTCCAAAAACCATGAATAGCTCAGCGCGTCCCCGTTCACCTCCTCGGCCTGTATAGTGAAGTTCAGGCTCCCGCCCTCGTCAACCTCCGGATCCTCTGCCGGCGACCTGCTCAGAATCACCGGCGGCACATTCGTCCTCGTCACCCTTACGCGCCACGCGACGGTTGCACAGAGGCCACCGACATCGATAACCCTCGCCTCAATCGACCACTCCCCAGCGGTCCTGAAGCCGGGCGCAAAGATGAATGAGTCGGTTTCCTCGGCTTTCAGCTCGCCCGCAACCAGCCACTCATACGAGAGCTCGCCCCCGTCGGGGTCGCTCGCGCTCACGCTGAACTCCTGCGTTGAGTTCTCGGGCACGAGGACCTCTCCGAAGGGCGAGAAGCTCTGGATAACAGGGGCCCGGTTCACGTCCCTGACCGTGACCTGCCATGTCCGGGAGGCCTGCGAAAGGCCGTTGTCGGCGACCACAGTGACGACGTGCCTCCCGCTTGAGTTGAAGTCGGCGAAGTAGATAAACTCCGGGGCCGTGGCGCCCGGCACTGGAGAGGCGTCGAGGTACCACTGGAGCGCGATGGGGTTGCCGTAAATGTCCCGCGGCGACACACTGAATCGCACGCTGGAGTTCTCGGGGAGCTCCGGGTCCTGCGCGGGTTCGGCGTCGAGGAGCTCCGGCGCGTGGTGGGGTGGCTGGGCCAATATCCTGACCCCTGAGAGCCTGACCCTTCCGGCGCTGGACACGCCGACCCGGAGGGAAACGCTCGAATTCCACGCCCCCTGTTCGTCCGGCAGAAGGAGGTCGAGGGCGCCGCCCATGTCGCAGCTCTCGATGACGCAGTCGTATGGGATGCTCAGGTTCGTGAATGTCAGAGTGCAAGCACCACCACACACTACCCTGAGAGGCACGGCCACGCTCCTCACACCAAAGGCATCGACCGATGGAGTCGCTAACGCCATATATGACGCCGCCGCGCTTTCGAGATCCGCTATCGTCTGCCTGCCCGAGAGGGACTGGGACCATTCGGCAACCCCGTCCGCGCCGACGTCGAGCGAGACGCTGATGGAGGGGCCGGAGAAGCCCGAGGGCTCGACGTCCATCCTGAAGCTCCTCAGAGAGGCTCCCGCGGGGAGGCGGACCGCCATTGAGGAGTTGCTCCCGGCCGAGGGAAAGGGAATTCTGAAGACGGCGCTCCCGTTCGAGAAGAGGCTCTGGTGGCCCAGAGAGCCGTAGCCGGTGCCCTCGAACCTCCACTCTGCACTCCCATCGGCACCGAGGTCGATGTAGGGCGAAAGGGGACAGTCCGTGCCCCCATCCGTAAAGGGCAGGCCGGAGACGTTGAGACGGGCGCTGAGCACCCTGAGCCCCGTCTGGAGGGAGAGGTTGAGAGCCTGGCTCGAGCCCGCCGCGGGGAAGGCGAGCGTCGCTTCTGATTGGCCGCCACCGAAGGCTGTCACGGGGATGGTAATATTGGTGCCCCCCGCCGGAGGGGTTACATTGAGAAGAGCCGGGAGCAGCAGGGCCGAGACAATCCAGAGGCTCCTGCGGGCGCTTCCCTCGTCCATCACCACTCCCTCAGGTATCGTCTTATTAAGTATTTAAATACATTTTAATTAAAGATATTGTGGTTCGGTTTCTAATTATTCGCTCTGTCCTCCCCTTCACGCCGGTGCTCTCCCTTTTATAGCGCCCCCGTGAGCCTTACCTCCGCCCGGCTCTTCGGGGTGGGCTGGCCTGGGTCCTTCTGTCCGGAATCGTCTTTCTCGCGGACTCCCGTAATGGCCTACCCGAACCGGACATCCTGCCGCCGGCAGCACGCAAAAGGGAGGCTTACTGACAAAATCTTTATTATGGCCCCGGCCGCTACACCCACCGGGTGAGCCCGTGGGAATTCGTGACACGATAAAGAAGGTCGGCGATAAGGTTGACATAACCTGCGACAAGTGCGGAAAGCTGATGAAGCCCGGCGGCGTGGTGAAAAGGAATATCGCAGGCGTCGACCACCAGTTCTGCAGTGAGGTCTGTGCCAAGGCCTTCAGGCCTGGTGAGAAGGCCCGCTGAGTAGATTTAATTTTTATCAGAATCATTAAATAAGCCAGGGGCGGATAGCTTTAGCGGTGAGGCGCCAATGCGCTGGTCCGCCCTGGCTATAGCCCTCTTGTTCATCCCTATTCCTCCACCGCTCAGTGCCCAGCCCCCGGCGGGGCAGGACTGGGTCGTCGAGAAGGACACCATCGTCTCGGACGAGAGCATCGTTCTCGAGTGGAATCTGACCGTTAAATCGGGCGCTACACTCGAGCTGCGCAACCTGACCCTGCTCTTCAACAGCACCAGCGCTGACAGGGGCGTGAGGGTCGAGAGGGGTTCGGAGCTCAGGATGGAGAACTGCTCAGCGGGCCGAAGTCCGAGCGGGAACTATTTCTACATTCTCGTCGAAGGCCGGGCGGTGCTGAGGAACTGCAGCCTCAGGGGGCTTTGCTGGCAGGGCAACTCGGCCGGACTTCGCATCGCGTCGGGAGAGGCGGAACTGACCGGGTGTAGGCTCAAGGACTGCCTCTACGGCGCCATCCACGCCTCATCGTCGAGAGTCTCCCTGCACGGCTGCACAATCGAGAATAACACGATGTATGGTTACTATAGCGACTACGAGATACGCTCCGTCTACAGCGAGCTCACGCTCAAAGACTCGTCCATTCTCACATACCGGAGCTGCGTCTACGCATACGATAGCTCCGTCCGCATCGAGGGCTGTAGCCTCGTATCTTCCCTAACCGGAAATGTCGCTGAGCTAGAGCGTTCTGAGGCCGTTTTCATCAACTCCACCCTCGGCCCCCCCAAGGAAGGCGGCTGGCTCTGGAGCCCCCCAGAGGGGGCGGGGCTGAACAGGGAGGCCGAATTCTGCCTTCGGGGCTGCTTCATCGAGGGTGAGGAGATAGCCGCGGAGATATCCACGACATACCTCTCCTATGGCTTTTCCTGTGTGCTGGGGTTCAGTTCTCAGTATCGGACCCTGATTCAGAACTGCACCGTCAGGGGCGCCCTCTGCGGAATCAGCGCTCGATATATTCCTATCATGGGCTCGCTGGTGGTGGCCATCGAGTCCTGCGAGCTCGAGGCCGGAGGAAGATATCCGGGCCTTCTCATCTATAACGACCGCTCGCTCAACTACTCACTGGTGTGCAACTCCCTCCCCGGGGAGGGCGGGGTCTGGCTCTACGGTGGCGGCGGCCGCGTGGAGGGGAACAGGATCCGGGGCGGAGGCGGTCAGAACGCACTCACGATTCAATGTACCTCGAACCTCACTGTAGCAGGAAACGAGCTCAATGGCGATTCCGGGCCCCCCAATGGAATCTCCCTCGAGGCCTCGGACGGCGCCTGCTGGGAGATTTCGGGGAACCGGCTCATGGGCTTCAGCACCGCCGTCGCAGTCTCGTGCTATGGAGGGCGCTGCGAAATTCTGAACAACACCATCGAGCGGTGCAAAAACGGCCTCTCAGTCAATGGAATCGCCGGTTTTCATATCACAGGGAACACGATAGATGTTGACACTGCTGCCGTCTCCGCGCTCACATCACAGCCGATGGATATCTTCATCGAGGCCAACAGAATTCGCGCCGGTCTCCAGGGAATCAATGTCCAATCGGATATTTACCGCGGCTCCATACTCGAGAATGAAATATACGCACAGGAGGGCGTGGTGCTCGAGCCCTCATGGGGCGAGGTTCATTATGGTCTCAGGATTTCCGGAAACACCGTATCCGCCCCCGGCGCCGGTCTGAGAATCACTCACTGCTTCGACCCCACGGGCAGCGGCTCCATAGAGAACAACACCATTCAGAATTCTTTTAAGGGAATCGATATCAATGGCTCAAATCTCCCTATCATGAACAATCGCTTCCTGAACATCACGGGGTATGGAATTCATGCCGTAGACCTCAACGCAACGATAGGCCGGAACGAGTTCAAATTCGCCGACAACGCCGTCAACGCCTGCAGGGAGGCGCGATTCTGGACTGTAGGTATCCGCGCCATGTACAATGTGAAAGGACCCGGCGAGCCCGAGGAGTGGAGGGAGGGCTACCCCGCGGAGCTTCGAATTCAGGACGCTGGGGGCTGGATTGTAATCAACGAGACGCTGGCCGGGCCCGGGCGTTTTGTCCTGAGGGAGAGAATCGTCAGAGCCGACGGGACGGAGCTCAGCAGCAATCCCTACAAATTCACTGGACTCGCCGGGAGCAGGGGCGCGGGGCTGGAGAGGGCGTGCGTGACCTCCACATGCGATATCGTCCTCCGGCTTCGGAAGGGGCCGGACCTGAGGGCCACCTTCGCGGGCGTGGAGCGCGGGGGGCCCTATCTCGAGGGCCAACTCCTGCCCCTCGCAGGCGAGATTCTGAACGACCCCGCTTTCAACCCGGCCAGCGCTCCCGTTGGCCGGGCCACGATTCTCCTGCTAGTTGACGGGGAGCCGATTCAGGAGCGGGTGATTGAGCGGATGGACCCCGGTGCTTGCGTGAGGCTCGGGGCCTTCTGGGCCGCGAGGCCCGGCTGGCACGAGGTCTCCGTTGTCGCCGACTCCATGAATGAGGTCGAAGAGGTCTTCGAGGAAAACAACGCCCTCGCGGCGCGCTTCTATGTGACCGATGTCCCTCAGGCGGTGCTGAAGGCCGACAGGAGCACCGTCGTGGCATGGGAGACTGTCGAGCTCTGGATAGAGCTGACGGGCATTGAAGTCGAGCCCGTGGGCTACAGATTCGACTTCGGCGACGGGAGCTCGACGGACTGGATTCCGGAGAACAGGAGCTCGCACACCTACGCGAACCCGGGCGTCTACGCCGCGCGCGGCTGGGCCGCGACCGTGGAAGGGGCTGTGGTCGAGTGCGCGGAGCCGGTCCGAATCAATGTGTCCTCCCCCCCTCCCTCCTTCACAATCGAGGCCGCCCCGGCGTCCCCCCTCTCGGGCAGCGCGGTGGTCTTCGTCTGCAGCTTCGCCTCCGGCCGCTCGAACGTCTCGCGCTTCCTGTGGAGCTTCGGCGACGGTGGCTGCGCATATGGCGAGGGTCTGGAGGTGGTGGAGCACGTCTATGAGAGGCCCGGGAGCTACACGGCGGAGGTGAGGCTGATTCTGACCGACGGGAGCTCGCTCAACCGGAGCATCGCCATCATGGTTGGAAACAGGCTGCCTGTGGCGGAGGCCCGGGTCGAGCCCGACGTGGGAACGACCGCCACGCCCTTCACCTTCACATCCAAGTCCTCCGACCCCGACGGGCAGGTCGTCGCGTGGCTTTGGGACTTCGGCGACGGGACTACATTCTCGGGGCCCTCGACCATCCACAGCTTCCTTCGGTACGGCGTCTACGACGTCGCCCTCAGGGTCGAGGACGACGCGGGCGAGTGGAGCGGACCCTGCATCCTAACAGTCGTGGTCGGGGACAGCGCTCCCCGGCCTGTCATCCTCGCCAGCAGGCTCTCGGCCGCTGTCGGGGAGGAGATAAGTTTCGACGCTTCCGGCACGCGGGACATTGACGATCCGCTGGAGAATCTGCGCTTCCTCTGGGATTTCGGCGACGGGGCACGGGCCGAGGGCGTGTGCGCGACCCACCGCTACTCCAGACCGGGCAGGTACGAGGTCGTCCTGACGGTCGAAGGCGGGGGAGGGGCGTGCGCCTCGCGCAGCGCGACGGTAACCGTCGTCGAGAAGGCGGTCCCAGCGCCCGACCTCGGAGGCCCTGCCGCGGTCGCCGCGGCGCTGGTGTCGGCCTCGATAATAATCTATATTCTGTTCTGCCTCCTGACCCACAGGCACGGGGAGCGGGGGGGTCCGGGGCGCTCGGCCGCGCGCGGGAGAAAGAACCGGACTTGATTCCTCCACCCACGGAATGGGCGAAATGTGATGCGCCGGGAGGGAGGCTGAACGTCGAAAAAAGCGAATTCCACGGACTGACCTGACCGAGATATTGAGAAAAGGTATATACGCGGGCACGTGCTTGCTTGCACCGCTCGTGGAGGGAATTCAGTGCTGGCTGTCGAGGTCAGGGGCCTGAAGAAGAGCTTTGGGGCGCTGAGGGCCGTGGACGGCGTCGACCTGAGCATAGACGAAGGCGAGGTCTACGGCCTGCTGGGCCCCAACGGCTCGGGGAAGACGACGATAATAAAAATCCTTCTGGGGCTCCTCAGGCCCACCGCGGGCTCGGCGAGGGTTCTTGGCGAGGGAATTCCGCCCAAGAGGGTCCGGCCCCTGATCGGCTACATGCCGCAGGACATCGCGGTCTACATGGACAACACTGTCCATGAGAACCTGAGCCTCTTCGGGCGTCTCTATGGCCTGAGTGAGGGGAGGCTGAGGGAGAGGGAGAAGGAGCTGCTCTCGTTCGTGGAACTCGGAGGATGGGAGAACGCTCTCGCATCAACACTGAGTGGCGGGATGAGGCACAGGCTCAGCCTCGCATGCGCCATGATTCACGAACCGCGCCTCCTCTTCCTTGACGAGCCCACGGTCGGCGTGGACCCGCAGCTCAGGTCCAGCTTCTGGAGGTACTTCAGGGGAGCGGCGGAGAGGGGGACAACGGTGGTCATCACCACCCACTACATGGACGAGGCAAGCCGTTGCAGCCGGGTCGGACTGCTCAGGCAGGGCAGGCTGATCGCGCAGGGTCCCCCGCGGGAGCTGATGGAGGCGCACGGGAAGGAGTCGCTCGAGGAGGTCTTTCTCGAGCTCGCCGGGAGGGGTGCCCCATGAACTGGCGCAGGACGCTCGCGTTCAGCAGGAGGGCTCTGCTGCACTTCCGCCACGACAGGAGGACCCTCGGATTTATACTCGCGATGCCCCTGCTCCTCGTGCTCGTTTTCGGATACACCTTCGAGGGCGATGTGAGGGATCTAGAGGTCGACGTCGTCAATCTGGACGCGGGCGTGCCGGCCGGCGCCAGCTCCCTACTGCCCGGGGGCCTCAGGCTCGGCGAGAGGGTCGAGGCCGGACTGGACAGGGAGGTCCTGATTCCCCACGGGACCAAGGACGTCGCTTCGGCGAGGCAGAGGGTCAGGGACGGGGAGCGCTGGGCTGTCCTGATAATCCCGGAGAACTTCTCATCGAACTTCCTCCTGAGCGCCGCCGCGAGGATGAACGGCTCGCCGGGCGCGCCGCGCGCCGAGCTCGAGGTCTATCTCGACGGCTCCAACCCGAACATCGCCTCGGCGGTGCTGAAGGCGGTCAGCGGAGCCGTCGCCTCCGCCATCAACGCGCTTGCGAGGGAGATGAACCAGAGCACCGTGGAGCAGCCCGTCAGAATTTCGACGGGCTACGCCTACGGCGGCCCCGAGCTGAGCTTCATAGACTACTTCGCGCCCGGCGTGATATCCTTCGCCATCATGATGGTCACGACGATGATAACCATCATCCTCTTCGTGTTCGAGAGGAGGGCCGGAACGCTCCAGCGGCTCCTCGTGTCCCCCGCGACGGAGGGCGAGATTGTGACGGGCTACGCGCTCGCGTTCGCCGTCATCGGGGTCCTCCAGTGCACCGTCATCCTGACCGCGGCGATTCTCCTCTTCGGAATAACGATTCACGGCAACCTGCTCCTCGCCTACGGCGTGCTGATTCTCCTCGGCTTCGGCCATCAGGGGCTCGGCATCCTGCTCTCCTCCGGGGCCAGGAACGAGCTTCAGGCGATTCAGTTCATACCGCTGATAATATTCCCTTCGGTCCTGCTCGCGGGCCTCTTCTGGCCCGTGGAGGCGATTCCCGACTTCCTGCGGCCCGTGTCCTACTTCGTGCCCCTGAAGTACGGCATAGACGCGGTGCGCTCGATAATGCTCAGGGGCTGGGGACTGGCGGAGGTCTGGCCGCAGATTCTCGCGCTCCTCATATTCGCGTGCCTCACACTCGGGGGGAGCGTGGCGCTGCTGAAAAGGAAGAGGGGCTGAGGGCCCCGGCTCCACGGTCAAATGTGTGGGTGATGGCGCGCCCAGAACCTCTTCCAGAGCAATTGGTGGAAATCTTTCGGTATCGGTTCAGGATGTTTAACCACCTGAGAAGGATGCGAGCCCGGCCGTCTGGGGGACATTCCCCTTCTCCTCCATAATGACTGAATTCTCCGTGATGGGCTTTGATGGGCTTCGAGGAGGCTGGGTGCCTCGCCCTCGCCACCATCACCCACCCCTTCTCTCGACAGTGACCGCATGCCGGCCTGCCCTCTAGAGTCTTCCGTGACCTTCTGAAATGATGCGGGTGGTTCTCAGGCTTCCCCACCCCCTGAGTGGTTCGGCAGGTTCCCTACACCAATCGTTTTTTATACAATTAAAAATATCATCGTTCACCAGCGGGACAAAATAATAAGTGTGTGGAGGGACCCGATATGATTTCAACGCCTATAAGAGCCTCTCTCGCGACGATTACCGCCACCCTGTTGCTCCTCACCATCCCGGCGGGCTGCGCATTCGTACCGGCTCCTCCAATCAGTGGTGGAGTCGAGGCGCGGGACTACATACCCTGGTGGAATATCGGCTGGCCCTACCGCAGGTCCGTTGCGATAAGCACGGGTGCGGGAGCGCAGGAGCTGACCGGCTATCAGGTTCTGGTCAAGGTCACGCGGGACAGCGAGATGAAGCCCGACTTCTCTGACCTGCGCTTCGTCCAGTACAACTCCTCCTCGGGCCAGAGCGTCGAACTCCCCTACTTCATCGAGGAGAAAGTGGACGGCTCGAGAGCTAGCGTCTGGGTGAGGGTGAATAGAATTCCCGCCAGTGGCGCGACCATCCACATGTACTATGGAAACCCCTCAGCAGCATCCGCGAGCAGCGCCGCTGAGACCTTCGAATTCTACGACGACTTCGAGGACGGCACGCTCAATAAGTGGAGCGTAATATCCGGGAGCAGCTTTAGCATCGACACGAGCACTTTCTATCCCAACAAAGTCCTGAAAATCACTGCCTATACCTCCAGCGAGCCGAAGGACCTCATCAGGGTGAAAGGGCTCACATTCCAAAACTTCGCGCTGGATTTCAGGGCGAGGGACGACGGGACAGACCTCGGAGCATTTGCGTGGTATGACGCGTCATCTTACTTCTACCTCTTCTATTGCCACGCCCACATCCTGAGATGGGAGGGGAAGTGGGTCGATATAGTGAAGGGTTCCGACTATACTACCACAAACGCTTGGATGGACGTCCGGCTGACCGCCTTCAAAGGAAAGCTCACGGGATATGTTGGAGGCAATCAGGCGGTCACTGCCTCTTCGCTCAATTTCTGCAACGGCCCAATCGGGTTCAGGAAGGGCTCGAGCGGGACGGACTACATCGACAACTTCCGCGTCCGGAAGTACTCAGAGCCGGAGCCGAAGGCCACTGTCGGGGATGTGGAGAGGCCCTACAGGTTCATTTCCTTCACGGCCAGCCCCACCGTCATTAACGAGGGGGAAAACATATCGATGAGCGCGGTTTTCGAGAATCCGATGCCCGAACGCCTTCCGGTCCGCATCTCCTTCCATGACGGGAGCGATTTCGAGACCTCGGAGCTGATATACTCCACAAGCGTGGAGCTGGTTCAATCTGGAAGGACGGAGGTCTTACACAATTGGAGTCCTTCTGGCGGCCCCCACACGCTCTGGGTTGCCCTCGAGGGCAATCCTCTCGCTTCATGCAGTATTTACGTCAACCGCTACCCAGTCCTGAGCCCGATAATGGACCAGGTCGCGAGCCAGGGGAAGAACTTCAAGCTACTCATCTTCGCAGAGGATGCCGACGGCGACAGGCTCAACTGGAGCG
>JAWCLH010000012.1 GCA_038851035.1 Thermoplasmata archaeon | reverse complement strand
CCGAACTTTCCTAGGCCTTCCTCTCTTCCTCTTCAGGGGCACTATCGAGGTTGCTGCGGCTGGCTGTGTCTGTGGAGCCTGTGCGGCTGCGCTCTGAGGCTGCGGGGCGGCTACAGCCACGGCCTGTGCCGGAGCCTCCTCTGGCCGAACCTTCCTAGGCCTCCCTCTCTTGCGCTTGACGGGCAGAGCTTCAGGCTGCCCGGAAGCGACGGGTTGGGGGGCCTCCGCGCCCTTTCTCTTTCTCCTGAGGCTTCTCAGGAACTGGAAGCGCTGGCAGAGGCAGTCCTTGACAAGGCACTCGCCCATTCCGGCTCCTTCACCCGTGTCGAGGTGGCAACTGTTCTCGCAACCCCCTAGATGGCCGCAGATGCACATTGCCCCCACACCACGCAATCTTGCGGTTGTGATAAGCTGTATGGCCTCCGCCTTCCCAATCCGCCCATGATAGCGCAAGGGTCATCGCTCCTTATTCTGAGACGAAATAATCCATTTCTTCATCAAGTAATGCGGCTGTGGTTTATTAAATTTGCGCGGGCATGCTTTTCCTCCTCCACATGCCCGTCCTCAGGAGGCTGCTTCACGAATTTCAGGTGCTGTCTATATCATATCATCTCCCTCGTGGAGAACACATAAAGTCCCAGCAGGAAAAAGGTGACAAAGAAGGCAGCCAGAGCGGCCGCGCCCTCGCCCGGAGATATTCCCGAAATGGAGGCCGTGCCGGGGCTAAGCACCTCCTGGTAGCCCGTCATGGCGTTGTCCGGGTTTATGAGCTGGTTGTACCGGACGTAGTCGGGCATCCCCCCTCTGCCCCACTGGCTGAACGGCTCGCCGGAGCTCGCCAGGAGCTCGTAGCCGCCGCTGAATAGGACCGCTTCGCCAACCGATATGACCAGCTCGCACTCGCCGAGCTCGCCAGAGAAAGTGTAGTTCACACTCATCCCCTGCTCTGATTTCGCCGAGGGCTGAACCGGCTCGCCGCGCCGGAGCAGCGTGACGCACACATCGGGCGCGACCGACACCCTGAGCTCCGAGTCGTAGCTCACCATAAAGCCGTGGACACCGTCGTTTGTGAGCGTTCCGTTCAGCTCCACGCCCCTGCCCCTGGCGCTCCACTGATAGCTGCCCGGAGGAACGCCGGAGATGGTGTAGTATCCCTTCATCATCTGTCCCTCGAGCCGCGTGGTCTCGTTCTGGAGGGTGAAGACCAAGGAGGGGCCGCCGGTGAAAATTACCGTCGAGCCCTGGCCCTGCGTCTGGAGGAGGGCAGCGTCCACGCCCTCGGGCTCGCTCCCAGCCGGTTCGCTCGAGACCATCCAATATATCATACCAATATTAGATACGATGGGCATTACCAGGAACCACACCATCAGTGCGCTGAGGGCGACGGTCAGCGGGTTCTTCAGGCTGGAGGACAGGAAAAGCGTAAAAGCGACCCAGCAGGCCATCGCCCCCAGAACGAAGGCCACCGCGCCATAGGCCCTGGCAACCTCCTCCGCCGACGGCGCCTTTCCGCTCGCCGCAACGACACAGACGTATCCCGCGGTGACCACGACAATATAAACGAGGGCGATCGCAGCATAGCAAGATAGGAACTTCCCGAGAAAGACCGCCCCTCTCCTCACCGGCTTTGACAGGATGAGAATCAGGCTCTTCCTCGACCTCTCTCCGGCGATTGATGTGTAGGATATCACAATCGCCATAATTCCCGGGAAAAAGCTCGTGAAGGAGAGAACGACGCCCAGTACCGAGTTCGCTCCTGCCTTGAATGCGAGCTCGGAGCTGCCCTGCCCCGAGAGAATTCCTCCGTACAGGGAGATGACTATGAAAACGAAGGCGAATATCGCTCCTATCACAATCAGCCTCTTTGTTCTGAAGTGCTCCCACATCTCCTTCCTGAATATCGTCAGAACGGTGGTCTGGAAAGAGGTCACCTCCCCACCCCCAGTAGATCCATGAACAGGTCCTCCAGACTCGGGTTCACTTCGTAGAAGCTCAGAATTCTGCCGCCGGCGCGGACAACCTCGGCCGCCACCCTGAATTGGGCCTCGGGGTCACTGATGCGAATTCTATAGGCGGCGCCGTCCGTGGTCACAGAATCGACACCGCGAACGGAAGAGACAACAGAATATAGTTCCGGCGAGGGATTCTGAAGGAGGAGGAACAGCTGTCTGCCCATTTTGTCCTTAAAAAGGCTGGAGAGGTTCTCTATCGTGTCCTTTCGAAGGAGTCTGCCCCTATGAATCACACCGACGCTTTTGCACATCTCCTGAACCTCGAAGAGGAGGTGGGATGAGATGAAGAGGGTCATCCCAGCGGCCGTCATCTTTTTTATTATCTGGCGAACCTCCCGCGCGCCTATCGGGTCTAGACCACTCGTGGGCTCGTCGAGGAAGAGCACCTCGGGCTCCCCCATCAATGCCTGTGCGATCACGAGCCTTTGGCGCATCCCATGGCTGAAGCTCTTCACCCTCGCGGTGGCGTGCTCTCGAAGCTCCACCATTCCGAGGCTGCGCTCGATGGCCCCCTCGAGTTCCCTCCCGGACATTCCCAGCAGCGAGCCGTAGAAGCGCAGGTGGTCGGCCGCGGTGAGGTCATCGTAGAGGCCGTACTCGTCAGGCACGAGGCCTATTCTGCGCTTGACCTCGATTCCCTCGGTGGCGAGGTCATAGCCCATTATCCTGATGCTCCCGCGGTCGGGCCTAAGGAAACCGGTGAGCATTTTTATTGTGGTGGTCTTACCGGCGCCATTGGGGCCCAGGAAGCCAAAGCTCTCGCCGCGCTCAATGGTCAGGGAGAGGTTGTCCACAGCGCAGATGCCGTTGTAGGTTCGCGTGAGGCCTGAAATCTCAACGACGGGCTGGGCCATCGTTAAGTGCACATGCAATACTGTATTTATTGATATTGGTTCTTTCGTTCCCTAGCCCGGTCCCGACTGTCAGCGCAGGCAACCGGCCCCGCGTCCGCGGGAGGCGGTCCCTTATCCTTCGGACTCAGCCACCCGACCGGTCTTTTCTCCTACGCCACATGACAACTCCGGCCAGAGCGAGTAGGACAGCGACCCCCACTAACGCTGTAACGAGCGATACCGGCACGCGCGGCGCACCGGGGTTAATATCCTCGGGCCGGGGCTCGACGGTGATTATTTTTTCAGAAGTTGCGACGGCTCCGTCCCTGTCTGTGATGGTGAGGGTCACCCTGAAGGTGCCGCTCCTCTCGAACACGTGCGAGACGCGCACCCCACTCGCCCCGCCCGTCCCGTCCCCGAAGCTCCAGATGAGTGAGAGGAGCGCTAGCTCGCTCTCCACGTCAGATGAGTTGCTTGCGTCGAACCAGACTAGCTCCCCCTGCCTGACCTTCGCGGGACAGGTGAATGAAGCGGCGGGAAGATTGTTGACGACCTCGAGCTGGGGGAGTGACGTGTACCATGGACTCCAGTCACCATCGGAATCGCCTATTCTAAGCTCCAGCCTGTACCGCCCGGTGATTGCCGTCAGGGGTACCCTCAGTAGCACCTCCCACCGGCCACCGGTGGAGTTGATTTCGCTGATGAAGCCTGGGAAATGCCTGTTCTTGGAGTCGAGAACGGCGACCTCAAGGGTGAGGCTGGAGAGCTCGCTCTCGTAGTCACCACCCGTGACCGTTATCAGTGCACTCTCGCCCCTCAGAGCACGCGTCCGGGAAAGTCTCGCCGTCTCTACAAACGGGAGAGCGTTCTCCACCCTAAGCGACTGGGAGAGCTCGAGCCAGCCACTCTCCCCCCCATCGGAGTCAAGCACGCGGGCCCTGAAGTCATAGATCCCCACGGGCCAGGAGGAATTCACCTCTACCCGGAATCTCCAAACGCCCTCGTAGTATTCTCCCTCTGCGTCCAGGCTCCTCCAGTCTCCGCCTGCACAAGAGCATTGAAGGGCGGGACGCAGCTCTCTCGCGGGGCTCTCGACGTCGCTGGCATTGAGGGTGATGCTTAGGACGCCTCCGCGGATGATGCTCTCATCGGAGAGGGAGAAGTCCTTCACCACCGGCCTGTTGTTCTGAATCTCCAGGCTCGAATTCAGATAGCTCCACTCGCCCTGCTGGCCGTCCGGATCCATGAGCGCGAGGCGGACATCGGCCTTTCCGAGCGGGGTCGTGGACGGAACCGTCAGGGGCGCGCGGAACCGGGCCCCGTCGAATGTGGCCTCGAGAGGGAGCCAGTGGTCCGAGCCGGGAGGGCGCCATTCGAATATGGCCGTCAGGTCCTCCTCACTGCTCTCGATGTCCCTGCCATCCGCCGAGAGCTCAACCGTCTGCCCACGAAGGACCCATGACCTGGAGAGCGTGGGCTCGGAGACGGTCGGGAGGTCGTTCACAGCATTGAAGGTAAGATTTATCTCCTTCTGGGAGGCGAGGTTCCTGCTGTCCGACACGGAGATGGTCACTAGTGTGGTTCCGTACCAGTTCGGCACTGGAGTGAAGACGAGCGTCTGGTTGGGCTCGCTCGAGACCGAGGCCAAGTGCCTGCTGTCGTAGCGGGCGACCGACCACCTCAGGGAGGTCTGGGGGTCCTCTGGGTCGGACGCAAAGGAGGTCATCCTGGCCACGATCGGAACGTCCTCGTCGGATGCGAAGCCTGTGAGGGCAGGGGAGATTCGGGGACGGCTGTTGACGACCACGGTCTTAGACACCGAGTTGTTCATCTCATTCAGCTCTCTGACGGTGTTGTCAGGGTCCACGATGCCGATTATCGTGTGGGACCCACCGGTCGCTCTCCACTTGAAACTGGCAGTGGTGCTCTCGGTCCCTGCGAGGCTGAGCTGCGCGGTGTGAATAAGGTTCTCAGCGCCAACTGAGTCGAGATAGAAGCGGACCGTCACCGTCGAGCTAACCAGCCTCTCCGAGTTGTGAATTGGCAGGGCGATCGCAAGCTCGTCACCCTCGTTGGCGTTCGGGGGGTTGATGCTCATCTCGTCGTCCCTGACGAAAAGGTCCGGGTAGTGCCAGACGACCGTTGCGCCCGGTCCAACACTCGGGCCGGGATCCGGAGCCCCGTGGACCTCGACCGCGGCTGGATAGTAATATTTTATATAATCCCAGCACGAGTGGCTGTCATGGGTGCTCGACGCGTTGTGGCTCTCGTCGGTGCACAGCTCCCAGTAGTGGTATGGGTCGGACATGATACAGGTGCCATAGGCGGGGCTGTCGCAGAGGGTCTCGTCGCCCCAGGGGTGCTCTATGTACTCGTCGGGAAGCATGAAGGCGTAGTGCCCCATCTCATGGGCCAGAATTATCGCGCCCATAGCGCTGTCCCAGGGCTGCCCCCACGCGTCCCTCCCTATCTGGATTATGCCTCCGTAGTAGTAACCGCCGAGGTTGGCGTTCGCTCTGTACATGCTCTGGTCAAGGACATGGATGTTCGCCGTATTCCACATCACCCGATTGTTGTACATGTCGAACCTGTTGATGTAGAATTGGCCGTCGGTGTAGTCATATACCAGGTCCGCGAAGCGCCTCAGCCCGCCCGCCATGTCGTTGAATTGGGCCACGGTGGCATCGTAGCCGAAGGAAAGGCTGAGGGAAAAGTTCATGATGAGCGGGTGGACCGTCCGCGCCTGTGCGGGCCCCTGGAGCTGCTCGTCCGTCACTGTCATGAGGGAGTAGTCAGGCCAGGTGACCCCGCGGAGCCTCTCCCTTGCCCCAGCCCCGGGCATCACGAAGCCGGGAGGAGGGTTGAGGGGGGGGCGGACATCGTCGAGGAACCAGGGTAGCTCGCTCTCCTCCGCGGGGGCCCCGCTGAGGTAGACAATGGGCGGGATCATGGGGAGGGTCAGTGCGACTACCGCCATCTGAACCGCGAGGGAATGCAGGGCCTTCATTTCCTTCATTTTTATCTCCTTTTGATTTAACAGTAATAAAAATTCGATATAAAGTTATTGGTGCTTGGTACCCGCGGGCCTAGTTTAGGACTGCTCCTTTATTTTTGCCCCGACGGCAGCTAAATGGGCCAGGAGTGCCTCGAGCTGGATGCGCTCGTTGGCCCCCTCGACCATCCTAAACTCGACCTCGCCAATATGGTCCACGAGCTGGACTTTCAGCCTGTCCGGGATGCCGGTGTCGAAAATGCTCCTGTGGAGCTGCCTGATGATGTCCTCGCCAGAAAGTCCGTATTCGAGGATGAGCCCGTCGAGCGAAGAGCGGGCCTTGAAAAAGTCACCGGATAGGGCCGTCTCAATCAACGCCTTGACCTCCTCCGGTCTGGCGGTCGAGGTGATCTTGTATATCGTCTCGGCGTCTATCCTGCTCCCCAAAGAGGCCGCTACCTGAAGCGAGTTGATTCCCCTCCTCATGTCACCCTCGGAAACATAGAGAAGGGCGTCCATGCCGTCGTCGGTTATCTTGAGGCCCTCCTTGGCGGCAATGTTCCTCAGATGCTTTGACATGTCCTCCGACCTTATCGGTCTGAACCGGAAGACGGCGCAACGGGACTGTATGGGCTCGATTATCTTTGAAGAATAGTTACATGATAGGATGAATCTGCATGTCTGCGTGTAGCGCTCCATCGTCCGTCGGAGAGCAGCCTGTGCGTCCGCCGTGAGGGCGTCGGCCTCGTCCAGGAATATCAGCTTGAACATCCTCTCTCCCATGGCGGCGGTGCGGGCGAAATCCTTTATTTTCGTCCTGACCACCGCGATACCCCGCTCGTCACTGGCATTCAGCTCGAGAAAGCTGCCCCGCCACCCCTCTCCGTAGAGCTCCCGGGCGAGAGCGATGGCGCAGGTGGTTTTCCCTGTTCCGGCCGGACCTGCGAACAGGAGATGGGGGAGGTTCCCCGCTCTTACATAGCCCTGAAGCCTCACCACGACGTCGTCCTGACCGACGACCTCGGAAAGCTTTCTGGGTCTGTACTTCTCAACCCAGACGTCCTCCATTTCGGCCCCTTCAGCGAAACCATGAATGGTGCCGATGGAGATAATACTTTTGCATTCGAGACCGGGCCCCCTGGCGATTGCAGACCGATTGCAGACCAAAAGATACATATCTTTATACGGGGTTTATATTGAGCGGTGGATTGAGATGCCCGACAACCAGAGCACTTGCTGTGGATTGGTTGCTGCGGCCGTATTGCTTCTCATTTTCCTCGCTCTACAGCCGGGTGGGGGCTCAGAGCTGAGCTTCGGTTCTGACACGCTGATTACTAGTAACTCTAATGCTCAGGAGAACCCTTGGATTGTCGTCACAAACGACTCCATTCTCGTCATCTGGCAGGACGAACGGAACAGCGTTGGGAGCCCGGACATATACTTCGCACGCTCCACCGACAACGGAAGCACCTTCTCAACCCCCGTCCGTGTCGATGATTCGACCACTGGGAGCCAGGCCTATCCAAGGATGGTGGTTGACAACTCAGGAAAAATCCACGCAGTCTGGCAGGACACCAGGAGCGGGAACACGAGAATCTACTATGCCAACTCGAAGGACAATGGCACCACTTGGTCAGCGTCCATACAGGTGAACCAGACCAGCACGGGCCAGCAGTCCGTGCCCTCTATAGCTGTCGACTCAGATGGGACTATACATGTGGTGTGGGACGACAGTCGCTCGGGTGCCCACGTCTACTACGCCAGATCAACCGACGGCGGCGCATCCTTCGGGGCTGCTAAGAAGCTCGACTCAAGCACCGGAACCGCGCGATACCCATGCATCTGCACATCGCCGAGCGGGAGGGTCACTGTGGCGTGGGAGGACACGCGAAACACCAAGGCAGACATATTTCTCACGACCTCCACCGACGGAGGGGCCTCCTTCGGAGCAGAAGTCAATGTTACTCGGGACACTCATACCACCTCGCAGACGAAAGTGCGGGCCTCTTATGATTCCAGCGGCGGCCTCCATCTGGTCTGGCAGGACGACAGGAACGGGAACTTGGACATCTATTATGGCTTCTCGAGCGATGGGAGCGATTTCACCGCTTCGCCCGTTAACGACACCGCGGCCGGCTCAACGGACCAAGAGCAGCCGGCGATTTATGTGGACGGTGGAGGAAAGGTGCACGTGGTCTGGAGGGACAAAAGAGCCGGCAGCGTTTACAACATCTACTACGCAGAGGGCAATAGCACTGGCGTTTTCTCCTCCAATGTCAGGGTCGACAACGCCACCTCCGTAGCCAGTTGCAGCGACGCCTGTGTGGCCGCGGACCCCAACGGAATTGCCTGCGCCGTGTGGGAGGACAATCGCAATCTAAATATGGATATATTCTTCGACCGGGTCCAGAACGCTCCCCCCCTCCCCCCCGAGCTCCTAACCCCAGCCAACGATACCTGGGTCACCACCGGTACCCCGTCCTTCACTTGGGCCTTTAAAGACCTCAATGAAAATGACACGCAGAGCGCCTTCCAGCTTCAGGTGGATGATTCAATCTCTTTCACCTCCCCCAACTATGACTCAGGAACAGTTCTGTCCAACGAATCCACTCATACCCCCTCTTATCAGCTCGCCGACGGCACGTACTACTGGAGGGTCAGGACGAGGGACAGCGGCGGTGTTTGGGGCCACTACTGTACCCCCCGGGTGGTTAAGATAGACACCGTTGCCCCCTCGGCCTACCCGCCTGAGGACGGGGGAGTCTGGGCGACCTCCACCACCCTGAACTGGAGCTGGGAGCCATCAAGCGATGCCACCTCCGGTGTGGCGGGCTACTACATCTCCATTGGAAGAGCGCCCGGCCTCTCCGATGTCGTAAGCGAGGCCTGGACGGTCGAGAACAGATACTCGCTGACCGGAGGCACAAACGGGACGACCTATTACGCGAGGGTGAGAGCTAGGGACAATGCTGGCAACATCGGCTCCTGGAGTATTGAGAGCGACGGCATAACCGTCGACATCACGGTTCCGACTGCGGGACAGCCCTCGGACGACGGTCTCTATGTCAACTCATCCCTCCTCAGGTTCCGCTGGACCGACTCGGAGGACTACCCCTCGGGCATCGCGGGCTACTATATCTGCATAGGCAGCGGCCCCGGTCTGGACGACATCGTCAGGGACGCCTTCACCCCTTCCTCATCATATACTTACGCCGGCGGCCTTAATGGCGTGACTTACTACGCCAAAATAAAAGCGAAGGACAACGCCGGAAATGTGGGCGATTATGGGCCGAGCAGCGATGGAGTTACCGTGGACACCTCCATCCCAGTGAGCTACTCCCCCCAGGACAACGGGACATACAGCAATAGCACCACCCTATACTGGTACTGGCCCCCATCATGGGATTCTCCCTCGGGAATCAAAGGCTACTACGTATCCGTGGGGACCTCATACGGGGCCAACGACACCGTGGCCGATTACTTCACCACTGCGACAAATTTCACATTTGAGGGAGGTGTGGACGGAGTTACCTACTACTGCCGCATTCGCGCGGAAGACAACGCCGGTAATCTCGGTCCATTCAGTGCGTCGAGCGATGGTATCACAGTCGACACAACTCCCCCCTCCGACCCCCAAGTGCTGGACGAGGGAGAGTACACGAGATATTCAACATTCCTCAGAGCGAGCTGGAGCAGCTCTATAGACGAGGTTTCCGGGGTTGTCGAGTACAGGTACGCGATCGGTACCTCTCCCGGCAGGGACGACATAGTCAACTGGACGTCGGCGGGCGTCGGAACCTCTATCACAAAGCTCAACCTCAGCCTGAGCAACGGCGCCACATACTATTTCTCAGTAAGGGCAAGAAATGGTGCGGGCCTCTGGAGCGGCACATCCGTCTCGGACGGAATCATCGTCGACACCAGCGTCCCGGTGGCCTCCAAGCCCTCTGGAGGCGGCCCCTACTCCACCTCGTCCTCCATCACTTGGAGCTGGGAGGCCTCGACCGACTATCCCTCCGGGGTCTCAGGGTATTTTGTGTCAATAGGCACCTCTCCGGGCGCTTCGGACGTCGTCCGAGACGCATTCACTCAGGACACCTTTTTCACCTATTCATCGGCCCAGAACGGAAGGACCTATTATGCAAAAATCAGGGCCGTCGACCGCGCCGGGAATGTGGGGGAGTACGGCCCGAGCAGCGAGCCCGTGACCGTGGACACCTCCATCCCGCACGCGCCGACCCCGATTGACGGGGGCCAGTACAGCACCTCGGCCACACTGGTTTTCAACTGGACGGAAGTTGAGGACATCCCCTCAGGCATCGCCGGCTACTTTATCTCCATCGGGACAACCCCCGGTGGCTCGGATGTTCTCTCAGATTTCTGGACCGACAGACTCTCCTATACGCTGACGGGTGCGGAGGGCGGAAAGAGCTACTATGCGAAGCTGCGGGCTGTGGACCGCGCCGGGAACGTCGGGCCATACAGCGCCCCAAGCGACGGCATCCTCGTCGACCTGACGCCGCCCGCGCCTGTGGTCGTATACAGCGGAGGTTATGTGCGAAGCACCGTCGGCCTCTCCTTCTCCTGGAGCGTCTCGCTCGACCCCGAGAGCTCCGTCGCTGAGTATCGCTGGGCGCTCGGCACCTCTCCGGGCGCGTCCGATGTCATCCCCTGGACGAGCGCGGGCCTGAAGATTTCCGCCTCTCCCACAGGTCTTCAGCTCCAGAATGGGAGAACCTACTGGGTTTCGGTTCAGGCCCGAAACGCCGCGGGACTCTGGAGCGAGGTGGCATCGGGGGAGCCGGTGACGGTGGACGTCGTCGCTCCGGCGGCTTCCGCCCCCGCCGCCGCGGGCCTATTCGTCAATCGCTCCGCGGTCACGTGGGTATGGCCAGAGTCCTTGGACACGGAGACGGGCGTGGCCGGGTATTTTGTCTACATAGGGACAACCCCGGGGGCGACCAATGTCGTGGACGGCGCTTGGACGCCCAACTCCACCTTCACCTATCTCGGCGGTGTGAATGGAGAGACCTACTACGCTTTCGTGAAAGCAGTGGACAGGGCGGGCAACATCGGCGACCCATCTCCCCCGGGCCCAGGCGTCACCGTAGACACCTCGATTCCTTCGGTGTACCCCGCGAGGGCCGGCTCGGCCTACTCTGGCCTCACATCGATTCAATGGACTTGGACACCGTCGTCGGACTATCCGTCAGGAGTGGAGGGCTATTACGTCTCCATTGGAACCTCACCAGGCGGCGAAGATGTGCTGAGGGAGCAGTGGACCACCGCCAGCTCATTTCTCTTCCCCGGCGGTCAGGATGGCGTGACCTATTTCATAAAGGTCAGGGCGAGGGATGGGGCGGGCAATATCGGGGATTATGTGCTGGGGGACGGTGTGACTGTTGACCTCATCCCTCCGGATGGGAACGTCACGATCGAGGGCGGGGCAGCCGCTACCTCGCGTAGGAGCGTGATGCTTTCAATCAGCGCCTCTGACGACTCGGTCGAGATGATGGTCAGCCACAGCGCAGACTTCGGGGGTGCGAGCTGGGAGCCCTTCGCCCGCTCCAGGAGCTGGGTGCTCGAGCCGGGTGATGGGGAAAAGAGGGTCTATGTAAAGCTGAGGGATCGGGCGGGTCATGAATCGGAAACTCTCTCAGCAACTATTACCCTTGATACCTCGGTCGCCTCCTTCAGAATCGAGTCCTCGGTCGGGTCGGAGACCAGAGAGGCCTCCACCACGATTTCTGGAAGGACCGAGCCCGGCTCGAGGGCTTTCGTCAATGGAAGAGAAGTGACAGTCTCTCCCGACGGTCTCTTCAGCACTTCCGTCGAGCTTCAGGAGGGTTCGAACGTGATTGTAGTGACGGTCGTCGACGCAGCGGGCAACACCCAGACTCTCACAAGGTCGATATGGCGGACGCCGACGCTTAGTCTCGGCGGTGGTTCGGAGGGCGGGATAACCGTGGCTCTTTCAATTATTGCCATCCTGCTCGTGCTCCTCCTTCTCTTTATCAGCGTGCGCACCCAGAGGATGCTGATGCAACACCTCTCCGCCGCCCACGCTCCCGAGGTAAAAGAAATCGCACCTCCGGGCAAGGAGGGAGCGCCTCGAAAGGAGGGGAGGGTCGAAAGGGCAGAGGAGGGGCACGAGGAGGGCTTTGTCGAAAGGGCCAGCCCGCCGGGGCCGGAGGGCGGCGGTGGGGGGGAGGGGGCGGGGGTTGAGATTGCCCGGGAACCGCCCGAAGGGCCCCGGGCTGAGAAGGGAGGGGGTGAGGAGAGGGCTGGGAAGGCCCCGGAGCCCTGGCCCAGGGGGGAACTCACCGGAGGACCCGAGACGGCTGCCGCCCAGCCCCCTGAGGAAGCGGTTCCGGCCCAGTACCCGCTCGCCGCAGAAGGCGACGTGGTGATCAGAGCCGACGGGACAGAAGTGCCCGCGCCCGAGCCCCAGCTGGTCTCCGAATGGAGCCCCGAGACAGGCCGGTGGGTTCCGGTGAGCGACGAGAGGCCCCCAGTGGAGGCCGAAGCACCGCTAGAGGGGGCCGTACCGGCCGAGCCCACCTCCGTCATCGGCGCGGGAGCGAGGCCCCACCCGCACGACGAATTCGCCCGGACAGCCCTACCGAAGGAGGAGAGGCCACCGGAGGTAACTGCACCCCTCCCTGCGCCTCCGGCTCCCGGTCAGAGGCTGAGCGCCAGGCAGATATACGAAGCGCTCTATGGGAAAAGGCCGGGCCCGCCCTCCCCACCGCCAGCTGCTCAGACCCCGGCCGTTCCTCCAGAGGCCGCGGCCCAAGTCAGACCATCCCCGGAGAAAAAGATGGTCGGCAGGTCAAAGTGCCCCCGGTGCAAGGGGATAATTCCCATCTACTCTCTCGAAAGGCCCCTGACCATTGAGTGCCCATCGTGCGGCCTCAAGGGCGTCATAAAACAGTAGGTAAAGCCGACGGAGTCGGAAGAAAGCGGTTGCGTGCCTCCATTCTAGGCTCTTAAGCACCGTGCCGCTTCGATTTGAAGAGTCGTTTCAGGATGAGAGCAGAAGATATCGCCGCCGCGGTTGAAATTAGAACGGCTGATGTTGAGGGTAAGAATGAAGGAGGGGAGGGCTCACTGACGACGAGCCACGCGCCCACACGCTCGACCAGCCCCGAGCGGTTTGCCTCCAACTCGACTAAATATTTCCCAGCGCGCCCCGGAGCCCTGAAGCTGAGGTTGAAAGAGCCGTCCGTGGAAGCGATGGTCAATTGCCTCTCCTGAGGCATCCCACCCCCGCTAATGGCGAGGCGCAGGCAAGCACCCGCAGCAGCGGCGCCGGTCGAGCGGAGAACTTTTCCAGTGGCAAAAAGCAAACCGAAAGGTCGCGATTCATTCCTCGAAAGCCGGAGGGTGAGGAGCATATAGTCTTTCACCCTCAGCTGGAGGGCGACCGAGCTGAACACGCCGTCAAGAGTGCAGGTGAGGCAGAGGGTGTAGACACCGGCCTCCTCTGGCGCCGGGAACTCCAGTGTGTAGATTCCATCGAGGTCCGTGGTGGTGCACCAGACTTCGGCTAAGGACATGTCCCGAAAAATATCTGGAGCGAAAGAGAGTGTGATGAGAGCACCTGGAGCCGGAGCGCCGGTCTCTATTTGAACTCGTCCTGTGATGGTCAACGGCTGCGTCACGAAAGTTTCAGTGCGGTTCAGGAGGGCCGTGAGCCGCAGCGAATGCTCCTGACCTTGTGTCCCAGGGACGGGCCCCGGGTCCCCACCAGGTGGGGCAGCGTCCGTGCACGGAACCACAACCAGACCCAGCCTAAGGTAGGCGATGAAATCGTCGGCCTCTCCAATTATTATAATTTGGTGATTGCCCGGTTCGCAGGGGGCGTCAAAGCTCAGTGCGTAGGCCCCGGCACCGTCCGCGGTCGTCGTGTTGAGCAACTCCCCATCCTCGCCTGTGGCGCGCACTCTGGCTCCTTCGACAGGCGTGCCGTTTTCAAACGAAACTGAGCCTGTTATAATGGCGGTCCCGCCCGGTTTACAGAAAGGCGTCTTGAGAAAGGCACTAAGCCTCAGCGAATGTGGCCTCAGGTCGCGAACGATGTACTCAGTATCGTTTGTGGAGGCGGTGGTCTGGTTCCTCGTGTCTGTTGCCTTCACTCTGTATCTCACGACACTCCCCGACGGCAGACCGGGAATCTCGCCTGTCCACACCCGACCTGAGAACAACATCTCGGACTGGTTTTGGGAGCCAGGGTGGAACGAATATAGCAGATTCACTGACACAACACCGAAGTCGTCCTGCACCTCGGCCATGACGGTTACTGGCTGATTCTCGCCAGGTTCCTCGGGCTCGTGTCGCACCGTAACTATTTTAGGCGGAATGTCAAGAATATTCGTCTCCCCTGGCGTGGGAATGGTAAGATTGGTCACAGAGTCAGTGCCGTCCGGATATCGCCCTATTGAAAAGTCTGGGGCCGAGCCTGAATAGCTGATATTGTCGAGCTCCTTTCCCGAAGGGTCCAAAATCCTGACAATGTCCCCCTCATCGTTCAGGCCCAGATGTGTGAGGCTTCCGAAAAGGACGAGGTACCCCATAGGTGGAACTCTTGCGCTTTCCCTGAACACGAAAGGCCTAGAGCCGCCCTGAGAATCATCCAGCGCATAGCCCGCCAGGTCCACAGGATTAGTTGAAGAGGGATTGAAGAGTTCAATCCACTCGTCTCCCGGGCCTATCTTTCCGTCACCGTTCCAGTCACGGGCCGGGCAGGGCATCACCTCGTTCAAGCTCACCGGGCCCACCTCTCCATTCTCATTGGGAGCGCCGGGAGTGGGGAGGGAGGCGAACCAGTCGGACCCACTATCGGTGTCCGGACCACCGGGGAGCCTCCCGATGGAGAGTCCCTCAGGAGCATAGGGGTTGGGACCGGACCACATTCCTTCGCTCGGAGGCGGGTCCAAGTAGGTCCCACAGCCGTAGGCGACGTAGTCAACACACGCGCCGGAGGCGTCGGACAGGAGTGCGTCGTCGCCGGTGTTTGTCCAGATGGGAGCCCCCGCGCCGATGTACAATGTGCCCGAACCGTCTGAGAGCTCTGTGTCGTCGACCCCTGCGGAGGTTTTGATGAGGAGAAAGGCGCCGACTGGGAGAATGATATCGGGAAAGGCGATGTCGGGCCGGTCGCCGTCACCATCGCTGAGGGTCCAGCCACATATATTCACGGCTTGCGGTCCGGGGTTCCATAGCTCGACGAACTCCCCCTCGACCTCGCTGCACGCCGGGTCGTAGAGAACCTCGTTGATCAAGACAGGGGGGCCAGCGCTGCGGCATATCTCCCGGGGAGCCCCCTCAGTAACGAGGGAGTCCGGGGCAGGGCTCCACCCCTCGTCCAGTAGAACGGCCGAGACCTCGGGGCCGCGGGCGAGGTAGCTGGCTTCTGGGGTCACCAATCCAATGCAGACTGCGATTCCGAGAATTACGAGCTTCATGGGACGCGTGCGCATTATTTCATCACGGCGCTTGACCCGAAGACGGGGTATTTAATCACTCTATGGTAGGTACCAGGATAATCATCCGAGGCCCATTCGCCATCCGGAATCAGAACACCCGTGCTCCCATGGCAAATACCCCAAATCTCGTCGTTCTTAATATCCTGCTCCTTTACTCCCTCGTGATGGGTTAGGCCAATCAAAGCGAGGGCGCACACTCACACTCAGCCGGCACCAGGGTTTAAATGCCGACACCCCCCGGCCCGCGCTGACGCTGCTCCTCCGTCTATCTTAGAGGCTGGGCGGGGGAGGCGGAGGAGTGCCGGCCGGGGGAGGAGGCAGGGGCAACTCGGGTTGGGTGCCCTTCTCCGTGGGTTTTTCCCGCCCCTTCTCTTTCTCCCTCTCTTTCTCTTTTGCCTCCGCCGGCTTTTCCTCCTTTTTGACCGCCTCTTCCTGTCCTCCGCCCTTCGCTTTCTTGGCTCTTCTCCTGAACGACACGCCACACTTGGGACACTCAGTGGACTGCGGCGGAATCCAAGCGCCGCACGCAGAACACTTCACAACCTCGGTTTCGAATTCCGTGTTGCACTTGGGGCACTTCAGGGCGTTCTCAGGAATAAACGCCCCACAGGCGCCGCACTCGACCAGTTTGGCCGCCTCGACCTGCATTCTCCAGAGGAACAAGCCAACACCGGCCACAATGACGACGACCAGTGTGCCGATAACAGCGATGATCCAGGCAGGAATCGGGGCTGCCTCGGCGCCCACGACAGCTTTTTTCACCGTAAACACCGCCGCCACGGAGGGGGCGCTAAGACTAAGGTTGCCCGCAGTATATGAGGCTGATATGGTGACTGTATACTGCATCACCATCGAAAACTTACCCATGTTCACGCTGAACCCGCCCATCGCATTGGTCGTGGTAACGAAGTTCTTCCCGGCGGCAGGCACGGAGACTATCACAGTGGCGTTGGAGGCAACACCAAGGCTCTTCTCCTTTCTTGTCGCTTTATCAATGATTAAGAATTCCACATCACCATAGATGATGACATCATCTTTGTTCCTGAGATACTTTCTATCGGACCTGTCGAAGCCCCTGATGTTTATCCTCAGCTTCTCGGGCTGTGGCGCGGGAACGGAGAGGTTAAAGACGGAATCGCTCCCGGGCTCCGCGCCCTCAACCGAAGCGGTGACCGTTACTGTAATATTCCGTTCGGATGGGGGAGGAGCGTTGAAAGTTATGTTAAAGAAGCCGTCGGGTCCTGTGGTCGCCTCGAAGGCGCTCCCGCTGGTGCTCAGAGTGAGCCTTACCGGGACGCTTGCGGCCGGCTCGACGTATCCGCCCTTATAAATCTTCCACACATGGCCCCTGCAGTAAATAAGCTCCCCCTCGGCGAGGCCCTCGTACTTGCTGAGGTTGTCGATTTTGACCAGAAGTCGCTCGAGGGGATTCGTGTATCTGTCCATTAGAACGGTCAGCTCGACGTTTTCCCTCATGCTGATGTCATAGGGTCCGTATGTCACACTTTCTCCGGGTGCTGTGGTCTTCGAGACCACGACTTTGTAGTTACCGAGGAAAATGACCTCGTTTGCGAGCACCTTTTTTCCCACGAGCAGGAACACCGCCTTCCCATTTGCGGCCGTGCTCTGTACCCCTCCCGGGATGGTGGCGTTCGTGGTGTAGTTGCGAACCGTGACCTCAGCGCCTTCGACCGGTGTCCCGAGCGAATCGAGCGCGGTGAGGGTGAAGAGCCATTGGACCGTCACCTCCGCGCTGCCGTTCACTACTATGTCGGGTGCGGAGACGTTGGTGAGTAGGCCAGCGCTGGCCCCGTCGAAAACGAGCGGTATAGGGTAGTTCGTGCTTGTTGAGATAAAGGACTGGGCGCTGAGCTCGATGCTCTCATAGTTGAGCTCGCACTCTATTATCGATATGGTCGTTGCGGTAAGGTTGAGCTTAGAATTCGCTTTCGTTTCCAGACCTTTCTCAAAGTAATCGCCAGAGATGACGCACTTGGAGAACGAGACAACGCTGCCGGTTATCGTTAGCTCCGGCACGGCGATCCCGCAATTCGTGAACTTCAAGCTCTGACCAACATTGATTCTTGAGGCAGTGCCGCCTGGTGGGGGACCCTGTATGGTTGCATTGCCGATCTCACCCATCTCAACGTTGAACACCAGAGCTCCTCTTAGGCTATTGAACGGGTGGGGTAGGAGGGAGGTGATTGTGAGTTTCACCTCGCTGAAAGTCCCCATGATGCTGCCGTTCAGCTCGATGTTCCGGGCGTTGAAGCTCCCTCGGGCGCCCGTTTGCTCGTCCTCCAGACCGACAAGGGCGTTGATGTTCATCACTCCAGGCATCACGCTCGTGGGCTCAATGGTCAGCTGCCCCGAGCCTATGATGTAAACGTTGAGCCTTTTATTGCTTGTAATGCCCCCACCCTGGAATATCATTTTGCCTGTTGGATAAATATAAACCCCTGCCCAGAAGTCGCTCGGCTGCTCGATGTATAGGGGAACATTGTGAAATGTCAGCGTGGACCAGACGTAGATATCCCCGGACCATGTATAGGAGCCGGGTCCGAGAGGGTCGCCTTTGGTTGTTGGGGTAGTAACGTTCCAGGGGCTGTGGCCCGTCTGATAGAATATCGGCTCGAAAACAATGGTCCTCCGAACGTTGTTGGACTCAGGAGTCATCGTCGGGTAGAACGGCAGCTGGATGTTGGTCTGGGCGTGCACACTGCCCATGACACCAGTGATGTTGTAGGAGCCTATCGGTTTGGGAATCGGTCCGGGGAGGAGAATATCTGTGATCACAGTGAACCGGGCATCGCCGTACTTGTCCGTGGTCTGGCAGAGGGCCTGGCCATATCCGAATAGGTTCCGCACCCAGAGGGTTGCGTATGGGATGGAAAGCCCGCTGGTGTCCTCGGCGTGCATGGTCAGATATCTATGGATGTACACGAGGCTGGTGTCCCTAACGTCGATCGTCCCGGACACAACACCTGTTAGCCAGACCACCGACGAGCCCGTGACGTTCATTGTATCCGCGGCCATCTGAAGAGAGCCACCAGAGAGCTGGAAAACTGAGTCCATTGCGGTCAGGGTGGAGTGAGTGATTCTTATTGTTTCATTGGAAAGGACGGTGGTGCTCGCGATGGTGGCGTTCGTTCGCTCAAAATTTATAACGCCCTCGACGGATGAATCGGAGGCAGTTATGTTCCCCCCGCGGACCCTCAGACCCCCGGTGAGCGTACTGTTGGATATACGGACCTGGGCCCGGTCCCGGGTAACGACGGTGGCGGAGAGTGTGCAATCGGGGTCGACGATGAGCTGCCCATTCCCCTCCACCAGAATTCTCAGGGCAAAGTTGCTTATTATTTCAGAGTTGCGGAGCGTCAGCATACCCTGCTCATCGATCACTATCCCGTACTGATAGTCCCTCTCCTGAGCGAAATAAATCGTTGAATTCTCAATAACTAGCCTTCCTATCCCCCACACACCCAAAATATCCGCCATAACCTTCGTCGGTCCGGGGAATGTCTCGAGTCTATCGTAGACCACCCAGGAGAAAATCGTTGTCAGTGTTATGTCAGCTGATGCATTGTTGTCCGACCAATCGACCTCGGGATGGTCCGAGGGATAGGCCGCGACCCAGAGCTCATGGAACCCCGATGGAACGCCGGAAGTATTCCAATTGATGCTGACGGGCTGCTGCTCGTGTTCGCCGAGAACCGTCTGGTAGCTGCCGATAACGCGTCCCTGCGAGGGGGGCCCGTCGTAGAAAAATACATCAACGGTTGAGCTCACCTCACCATCGTTGGCAATAATCGCCATGACCCTTACCACATCGCCGACGTCGGGATGGGTAGGGCTGATTGTAATGGACCCGGGGATAATCACGAGGTCAGCACCGCTCTGTCTATCCCCCGGGACGACCGCTGGCAACATCGTCATCGTCAGCATCACAATACAGCCCAGGACCCATGCCTTGGACGGACGTGAGCTCTCCGTACGCCTCATTTTCCCGGCCTCTTCGATGAGTATTTTTGTAAAAGTATATAAACATTGATACAATACTCATTATTCAGTTAAGGGAGAGATGAAGGAGATGAAGGCTATGGCCCTTCCTAGCACTATTAAGGAGGTCTTGCTGAGGACCTTCGAGCATGCCACGGAGAGTCATGAGAAGGTTCTGCTCGCCCTAGAAACCATCTCCGGCTCGAAAGACTATAGGCAAACTCTTGCAGAGGGGTACTATGGTAATCGTATAGCTGTGTTAGAAACTGTGCTGACATCAAAAGAAGCCGTGGGGGCATTCTGGGAGAGGCTCCGTAGCAGAGGCCTTCTGGCGGGGATAGAGGAGAACTTGGAGGAGAGAGTAAACGACAGCGGGGAGCTATTCCTGCGCTTTGACAAGCAGGCGGCGGTCGAGGGCAGACTGGTCCTTTCCCAAGGAGACGATGTAGTTATCGCCAGGGCGAGAGTGAGGGGATTCCCGACAGGCGCGCCGACTCGCTGCAGAAGGGACAGGGTGATTGAAGAGGTGAGGCATTTTCTGAGGGAGCTCGGGGGGTCCGGCATTCCGGAAAGAAGCCCCGATAGTTAATTTTTTATCATTCAAAACCTTTCTTTCGTGAGGTGGTATGTCTGGGCTCAGCCGTCAGCAATCTCGACACCGCCAGGCGGGAGATGGTTGAGAGCTTCATGCGCCTGCCAGGTCTCGGGCGCTCTCGCGCGGAGAGAATTTACGACGCTGGCTATACCAATCCCGGCATGCTCAGGAAAGCCACTCTAGAGGAACTAATCCGGATTCCGGGCGTGGGCATTTCACTGGCGCGCTTTATAAAGGCCAACCTGGACAGCGTTTTCCCGGAGGAAGGCAAGGAAAAAAGTGTTGCGGAGAGCGGGCCGGAGGCCTCAACGGCTGGAGTGGTGATTGTGGGTGCTGTCGAGGAGGGCGCCACAACCGGCACCGGAGGCCCTTCCGGCCGTGAGAGGGGGACCGGCGATGCAGGAGCGGTATCGGCCGGAGGCTCGTCCGGGAAAGTAGATATCCCCAGCGCTGGGGTGTCCCGGACCGAGGAGAGGGGCACGGGGGAGCGGGTTAAGGACGAGAGCGAGCAGACCCAAGCTCCGGGCCAGAGGGGCTTCGTCACATCTCTTTTCGGTAGGCTATTGGGGAGAGCCCCCACGGGAGCTCCAAAACCATCCGAAGTGAAGGAATCAAAAGGCACCCATCCGGGTAGCGGGGAGGGGAAGAGCGAGGGTGAGGGAAAAGAGGCCGGGAGCGAGACGCGTGGGAAGTCGGAGGCAGGCGAGGTCGGAGACGGTATGGGGACCGCTGCGGGCCCCCCAGCCGGGAGTATCGTAGTGAGTCCCGCAGCGCCTGAAAAAGAGGGGACTGAAAAAGGCTGAGGCCCCCTCTTGGCCAGACGAGGTCAGAAGAGGGCAGGACGCCAGGAATGGATTTTAAAAATCAATTAATACTCTAACAGCAATTCACGGTCGGTGCGCCCATGAGCGCAGATGTGCCAAGAATCGGGATAATCGGCGGGTCCGGGTTGTACGACATGGAGATGTTCAAGAATGTGGAGTCTGTGAAAGTGGGGACGCCCTATGGAGCTCCATCTGGGATTGTCGAGGTGGGAGAGTTCAAAGGAAGAAGGGTGGCTTTCCTGCCTAGGCACGGGAAGGGGCATCAGATCCCACCCCACAAAATAAATTACAGAGCCAATATCTGGGCCCTGAAGAGCCTGGGTGTGGAGAGGGTTATATCGCCCTGCGCAGTGGGCTCGTTGCAGATGAGGCTGCGACCAGGCACCATCGTGATTCCCGACCAATTCATCGATTTCACCAAGACGCGCCAGTATACTTTCTACGATGGCGGGAGGACGATGCACGTCTCGACCGCCGACCCCTTTTGCGAGGAGCTGAGGGGCCTGCTCATATCCTCTGCAAAGCGTCTCAGATTACCCCTCTCTGCAAAGGGGACCTACGTCTGCATCGAAGGACCCAGGTTCTCGACTCGGGCGGAGAGCCGGATGTTCAGGCAGTTCGCTGACATAATAGGAATGACACTGTGTCCTGAGGCCCAACTCGCCCGGGAGCAGGAGATGTGCTATGCCAGCGTCGCTATGGTCACTGACTATGATGTCTGGGCCGAGAGACCCGTGAGCGCAGAGGAGGTTATGAAGACCTTTGCGGAAAACGTCAGAAACACCCGAAGGCTTCTGGAGGATGTGCTTCAGAGAATTCCATTCGATAGAAGGAACTGCGCCTGCGGGGAGGCGCTGAGAAATGCGGGGGTCTGAAAGAGGTATGCGTCTTGGCAATGAGTGAAAGAAGAACGGGTGAGGGGTGAAAGCGTGGAGAAGGGCGAGGCAGTCGAATCGTTCAGGTGCAGGCTGGTTAGATGGGATGAAATCGCGAAATGGACTTCGGAGGTTGCACAAAAGATTCGTGAATGCGGCTGCCGGCCGACGATCGTAATCGGCCTCACGCGGGGCGGCTGGATTCCCGCCCGCCTCCTTTGCGACCACCTGAAGGTCAAGAAGCTCTACGCTGTCAAGACTGAACACTGGGGGGTCACCGCCAATCCAGATGGGAAGGCCTTACTCACCCAAGAGCTGAACGTGAGTATTGAGAAGGAGAGCGTGCTCGTGGTCGACGACATCACCGACACTGGGGAGAGCATGACCCTAGCCCTCGCGCATCTGTTCAAGATGAGGCCGAGGGAGATTCGAACCGCGACCCTCCTCCACATCACTCACTCTAAAATCGAGCCAGACTTCTATACAGTCAAGGTGCCGAAGGAGAAATGGACCTGGTTTATTTTCCCGTGGAACTTGAATGAGGACATGCGCACCCTGACGCCCAAAACGCTCGACAGGCCCAAAACCGTGAAGGAGATAAGGTCGGCCTTTAAAAAGCAGTTCTTCATCAGCCCTCCAGAAGCGCTCATCAGAACCGCCCTCGCCGACCTCGAGGCCGAGGGAAAGGTCAGGAGGAAGGGCGCGCTTTGGGAGAGAGCTGTCTGACCGCGATCAGGTTGTTCGTGCTGCACTTTGGCCAGTGCGACCCGAAGAAGTGCACGGCAATGAAAATGGCGCGGTTCGGCAGGGCCGTTCTCGTCAAGGACCTACGCTCCCTACTTCTGCCCCACGGCGCGCCGCTTCTTGACCCCTTCGCACCCAGATTTCTGTCGAGGGAGGACTCACCGCTCGCTGAGAGGAAGGGGCTGATAGCCCTGGACTCATCTTGGGACCAAACCGACGGCCAGAGCTTCCGCGCAATGACGAGAGGGTTGAGGACCCAGCCCCGGGCGCTTCCGTATCTATTAGCCGCCAACCCGGTGAAGTTCGGCCAACCGTTCCGTCTCTCGACGCTAGAGGCCTTGGCCGCCGCGCTCATAATACTCGGCAGAAGAAGGCAGGCCGAGGAACTGCTCGGCCTCTATACATGGGGTCCGAGGTTCCTCGAGCTCAACCGGGAGCCGCTGAAAGACTACGAGGAGGCTGTGGACGAAGGGGCCATTAGGAGAGCGTCATCGAGCTACTCGGGTGTTGTCGAGGGAACATTGGAGGGAACACAGGAGAAAAGGTATTAATATGCAAATCGGTATTTGAGCCGGCGGTAGCGTCGTATGGCTAGGTTCGTCGAGGCTGAAAGGAGGAGACTGGACAAGAAGATCTGCATGAATTGCAGCGCGCGGAACTCGGTGAGGGCCACGAGATGCAGGAAGTGCGGGTACGAGGGACTAAGAATAAAGACAAAGGAAGTGAGGAAGACCTGAAATCCGCGTCGGGCGGAATGGGTCAGAGAAGAATCGGGGGTGGGCGATTGGGTGAACAGGGAGAATTGGGAGAGGAAGCCTTGCCAGAGGGTGAGGGAGGTCTCACGAGAAGGCTTCAGACCGAGATGGAGATTCTCCAGAGGCACGTGCTCATGCTTCGAACAATCAAACAGCACGGACCGATAGGCATTATCCGGCTCGCCGAACTCCTCAAGCACCCCCAGCATAAGATTCGGTACTCTCTGAGAATTCTTGAGCAGGAGGGGCTGATTCGGCCCTCCCCGGAGGGCGCGGTGGTCACAGAGAAGGTCGGGGAATTCCTTCCGCGCATGGACGCCCTCCTGAGCGAGATGGAGACTACGATAAAGAAAGTCAGGGAGTCGCTTGGTCCCCTGAGACAAATGCCGCCGTAGCTCAGTTGGTGGAGCGTCCGGCTGTTAACCGGGTTGCACCCGGCGCGGCAACCGGGAGGTCGATGGTTCAAATCCGTCCGGCGGCGATTAATCATTCTCGGAAAACGACCTCCCCCGAACTCCGGATGAACAACAGGAATCACCCAAATAGCCGGGTATCCATGAATTTTTCATCTCTCTATGTTCCAATCTCTCTGTCTTTTTATATTTTTACTATTATAACAGAAAAATAATATACTACTAATTTTATGATTAAAATAGAGGAGTTGAAAAGATGATTCGGTCTAGAGCCCCCCCACGGCGGTTTAGTGCTGTACTCCTTGGTGCTCTCCTCGTCCTGAGCGGCCTCATTCTTCTTATTCCAACGGCCACCGCGGCAGACTACTGGATAAAGGTCGACATGGGAAGGCCATATGGAGGCCAAATCGGCTCCGGCCTCTGGGGAATCGACGTTGGGGACGGGGACAGGGACGGGAGGACAGAAGTCTACGTGAGTTGTAACCAGAACGGCATTATCTACCGTTTCAATTGCACAAACGATACTTGGTCAAGTACCGAGGTGGGGCCCATCGCCAGGGCCAATGAGGCCCAGGCTTTCGCACTCGCAATAGGCGATGGCGATGATGATGGGAAGTTAGATATCTACGTTAGTGGCAGGTATAGGGACCAGTTTTGGCAGGCGTGGGTGAACAGGATGTTCCAGTTCTATCACAACGGCACAACTTGGAACAGGGTGGATATGGGTGGGGCGGGAGGCGAATACATCACAGGAATCGCTATAGGTGACGGAAACAACGACAGCAGGAAAGAGGTCTTCTGCTCCAACAGGGACGGGCATATGTACATGTACACGAAGGGTAACGACTGGAACACCCAAGACATGGGGAACGCCACGAGATATTATCGGAACAATCAATGGAACACCCCCATTATGCGAGACGTGGCTGTGGGGGACGGCGACAACGACGGGTACCCTGAAGTCTATGGCGCCGCTTCTGACCAGCAGGTATACCAATTCAAGTACACCGGCAATAGCTGGGCAGTGAAGGAAATGGGACGAGGGGAGGACGACGGAACGGACAATGCCTGGAGCCAGGGGATGTACGCCGTGGCCGTGGGCGACCCGGACGGGGACGGCAGGAACGAGGTCTATTCCGCTTCATACATCAATGCCACTATCTACAGATACAACTACAATAAAAATACCACAAAGTGGGATATTCAAAAGCTCGTCTCCCTCGGCGGAAGCATCAACGCGCTAACCTTGACAATCGGCGACGCAAACATGGACGGCAAGGACGAGCTTTACGCCGGCTGCTCCAACAATCAGGTCTATCAGATTCTCTATGACAGCGTTGGCGCCAAATGGGTATCGTCCTCCGTTGGGTCAGGGGACGGAGCCATCAGGGGCGTCGCTGTGGGGTCGGCCACCGGAGACCCGAGCCTAACTGAGGTTTACGCAGCCTCCGCCGACGGCCACGCGTATCAGTTCTACGCCGACAAGGTACCCCCTCCCAACCCGATAGTATGGAGCGATACGCACCCTGAGACTTCAAAATGGTACACCAATGCCACCGTGCGAGTTCTCTGGAAGGACGGGGGGAAGGACATCAGTGGAATCGACGGCTACTCATATCTCTGGGACACTAAACCCCTCACCATCCCCGACGACATCAAGGATTCCGAGGAATCGGTCAGCAGCTACACCACTACCCTTCCTGACGGAATCTGGTACTTCCATATTAAGGCCCGGGACAATGCCCTGAACTGGAACAAGAGCGCCTCGCATTATGGCCCCATCTGGATAGACACAACCCCTCCGGAATCCGTAAAGGTCTCAATCAATGACGGAGCGGATTATACAAATGAGAAAATCGTCTCGCTGTCCCTGAGTGCCACCGACCCATCCCCCGGCTCCGGGGTGGCGTGGCTGGCGATAAGCAACGACGGGAGCGCATGGACTGGCTGGGAGGTCTGGACCGGCTCCCTCTCCGGATGGGACCTGACCAACTCGGCCTACGGAGGTACGAACACTGACGGAGTTAAATGGGTTTATGTGAAGGCCAAAGACGCGGCCGGGAACGAGATGCCCTCGGAGAGGAAAGGTAGCGACAGCATCTTTCTTGATAGGGTGGCGCCCCAAGAGCTGTCCATAGTTATCAACGGAGACACCGAATTCGCTACAAGCGCGAACGTCTCCCTGAAGCTCGGAGCGACTGACCCCTCTCCCGCTTCGGGCCTCTGGAAGATGAGCCTGAGCAACGATGGAATAAGCTGGAGCGATTGGGTCGACTGGTCCGGAGAGTGCTCGTGGTCCCTCACTTCGGGCGCTGGGGGCTCGGAGGCCGACGGGGACAGAACGGTCAGCCTGCGCGTAATGGACCGCGCCGGCAACATCGGGGGCCCCGTCCGGGACAGCATATTCCTCGACAGGAGACCCCCGGAGGGCCTGAGCATCGTGATAAACGACGGGAGGGAATACACCAACTCGAGCTCAGTGTCCCTCGCAATATACGCAACGGACCCGACCCCTTCGTCTCAGCTCTCAGAGATGGCTCTGGCGAACGAGGAGGGTGCGCTCATCAACTGGGAATTCTTCTCGACCTCGAAAGACGGCTGGAGCCTCACGTCGGGCCCGGGGGGAATAGACGCGGATGGAGAGAAGGGGGTCTACCTAAAGGTCCGCGACCGGGCCGGAAATGTTGCTGGACCTGTGAAAGACACGATATTTCTCGACCGCGTGAGTCCCGTGAATCTGAGTGTAACGATTAACGATGGAGCGAGCTATACCACAAGCCCCGTGATAACCCTGTCTCTCAGAGCGACCGACCCCGCACCTGCTTCGGGCACATATGCGATGCGATTCAGCGAAGACCTCTCAGCCTGGACAGACTGGGAGGCTTTCTCTACAATCCGGAGTTTCACCCTCAGCCCTGGCGATGGGACAAAGACAGTCTATTTTATGGTCAGGGATAAAGCGGGCAATGAGGCGGGGCCGGTCTATGACTCGATTGTGCTCGACACGCACCCTCCTGTCATTTCCTCGGTCTCCGTGAGCGGCATTACCGACTCTTCAGCAATCGTCTCCTGGGTCACGGACGAGGAGGCGGACAGCCGGGTCGAGTTCGGCACAACGACCTCGTACAGCTCCTCAGCCGGAGATGATTCATATGTCATCGCCCATTCTGTCACCCTCCAGGGGCTCTCGCCCGGTACCACGTACCACTTCAGGGTTCGTTCTATGGACCGCGCAGGAAACCCACCCTCCTATTCCGAGGACTACATTTTCATCACCGCCCCTGCCCCCGACAAATTCCCGCCAGTAATCACATCGGTGTCGGTATCCGGCATAACCGACAGAATAGCGATTGTCAGCTGGGTGACCAACGAGCCAGCCGACAGCGTGGTTCTGTATGGAAGGGACACATCCTACGGCCTCAGGGCCGGCGATCCCGCCTTCGTGCTGAAGCACATCGTGACGCTGACAGATCTCCAGCCCTCGACAACATACCACTTCATCGTCCAGTCCACCGACACGAGCGGGAATGGGCCCTCAACGAGCGAGGACATGACATTCACGACTCTCGCGGAGCCTGATACAAAACCGCCCATAATATCTGGTGTGAAGGTAGGAGGTATAACGGACAACGTTGCGGTTGTCAGCTGGGAGACGGACGAGCCCGCCGACAGCGCGGTCGAGTACGGCACAACAACGGCCTATGGCCAGAGCGTGAGGGACGCGTCTCTACTGCAGCTCCACTCTATCGTCCTGCGCAACCTCCTCCCCTCGACGACTTATCACTTCCGGGTCAGCTCCACCGACGCCACCGGAAACGGGCCATCCTTCAGCGAAGACCTCACCTTCACAACCCTCGCCGAACCGGACACGAGAGCACCCGTGATTTTGAACGTGAGGGTTGAGGGAGTGACGGAGAGCTCGGCGACAATCATCTGGGAAACGGACGAGCTGGCGGATGCTGTGGTCGAGTATGGTAAGACCACCGCCTACGGCCTATATGCATCGGTTCCAGACTACACCCTACAGCACAGTGTTCTTTTACTGAAGCTTGAACCCGACACCACCTACCACTTCAGAGTCCGCTCCAGGGACCCGAGTGGCAACTCGAAGACGGGCGAGGACATGAGCTTCAGAACGAGAAAGAGCTCTCCAGGCCCTGACAAAGTCCCCCCTGTTATCTCGGAGCTCGTGGTCGCAGGCGTTTCGGACACGCGCGCGGTAGTAATGTGGAGAACTGACGAGCCAGCTAGTGGAGAGGTCGAGTACGGGACCACAACCGCCTACGGCTTAAGAATGAGCGAGGCCGCCTTCGGGATAATCCACAGTGTTCTTCTTGATGGCTTGCAGCCATCCACGGAATACCATCTCAGGGTCAGGTGTTTCGACGTTTATGGTAACGGCCCATCCCTCAGTCCTGACATAACCTTCACCACGGGCTCGAAGCCGGACACCACTCCACCTGTCATAACCGGGGTTCAAGTGGTCAATATCACAGACAGCAGCGCGACCATTATCTGGAACACCGATGAGCCCTCGACCAGCTCGGTCGAATTCGGGACGGACTTATTTTATGGCCGGAACGTGTCCTCGATGATGATGGTCCTGAACCACTCGATTCACCTCACGGGACTCAGTCCAGGCACCACCTATCGCTTCAGGGTGGTCTCTGTGGACCCTGCCGGGAACATTGCTAGATCGATAGCTGACCTCAACTTCACGACATTGAAGGGCCCGGGACCGCTGCCCAGCCCCAACCCCAGGGCTGTGAGGAGTGAGTTTCCGTGGATGTTGGTGGTCCTCGCCGTGGCCTTTATACTGCTCCTTGCAGCCAGCGTGGCCATTTTCCACCGCCAGAGGCCCCGGCCAGGAGTGCCCTCGGGCCCTGCTACGGAAGAGCCAGAAGTCGAGGTGCTCGAGATGGAAGACAGGGGAGCGGAGGCCCCTGCACCCAAGGACTCAATATCGAAGTCAGCAGCGTCAACGCCAGAAGTCGGAGGTGGGGCAAGACAGGGTGAAATAAGGGCCGCTGGGGCTGCAGAGGCTCGGAGTGCGGAGGTTGGAGCGATTCCAGTGGGGCCACAGAGGAGCCAGCCCATGGAGGCCCCCGTCCGGGAGCCGGTGAAGCATATCCGGTGCCCCGTATGTAGAACGAGAATTCCGCTTTACCACGACGGTCCGCAGGAGGTCGTTTGCCCCATCTGTGGCAGGAGAGGCCCCTACAAGCCGGGTGGGGCCGGTAGGGGGACGCAGGGGACGCAACAGGGGGGCGGGGGTGAAACTATCCCAGGCGCGGCCCAAGCAGGAACTCAGGGGGCTCCTGGACAACAGACACCCCCGGCGGGGGAGGCACCTGCTCCCGTCAAAACAATACGATGCTCTGCCTGCGGAGCCCGGGTCCCGATATATACCAGCACCTACCCTGTGAAAATCACCTGCCCCGGATGCGGGAGGAGCGGGCTCTACAAGGGCCCCAGGGCGACCTAGTCAGAAGGCCGCGCCCGGCCCGGCTCCTCCGGAATCGGTTTCCGCTCCAGAGGAGGAGCAAAGCGGCGAGGAGGCCGGCGGCCTCGAAGCCGGGCATGAAGCCCCCTTTCTTCCCGGGTGGCTTCTTCACCTTTATTGCGACGGGTGCGGAGGAAACGGTCTCCTTTCCGTCGCTGACTTTGACTGTGATTGAATGGTCGCCGGCCTTCAGGGCCTTGGTGCTCACCACCCTCCCCTTGCCCAGCTCGCTCCCGCCGGAGTACCAGGTGTAGGTCAGCTCGTCCCCATCCTCGTCCTCCGCCTCCGCCTCGAGCGTCACCTCCTTTCCTTCGATGAAGCTCTGGCCCTCCAGAGGACTCAGAATTCTCACCCTCTCAGGCGGGTCGTTGACATTGAGGACGGTCAGGTTGAACTCCACCGACGCTCTCGCCCCTGCGCTGTCTGTCACTGTGATGCGGACAAGGTGCTTTCCGACGTCTTTCTGGGTCGGGGTGAAGGATATCTCCCCGGCTTGGCTTATAATGAATAGGGATGTCGAGGAGCTGAACCTGAGCGAGTCTCCCGCGTCCTCGTCCGTGGCGTTGAGCTTCATATAGAACGGCCGGTCCTCCTCCGCCGTCAGGTCGCCGGGGTTCAGGAGCACGGGCGGGTCGTTGACATTGAGGACCGTCAGCGTCATGCCTTTCGTGTCCGAGAGACCGGTGGAGTCCGTCACAGTGAAGTTGACCCTGTGGACGCCGACGTGCTCGTCGTCCGGGAGGAAGCGTACGAGACCCTCCGGAGTGGTCGTCACCAGCGGCGAGTCGTCCGAGAATCTCAAGGCATCGAGACCGAGCTCAACGTCCGGGTCCCGGGCCTCAAGTCTCATCGTGAACTCCTGCCCCTCCTCCACCGTTGCGTCCTCAGGCTGGGAGAGCACTGGAGGGTCGTTCACGTTCTCTACGACGAGGGTGAAGTTGAGCGAGTCCCTGCCCCCCGCCCCGTCCTCGACAGCCACTTTCAACATGTGGACGCCTATGTCCCTAGCGGAGGGTGTGAAGCGCGCCAGCCCGGTCGATGGGTCGATGCTCATAATGCTTGAGTTCAGCGAGTAGGTCAGCCTGTCCCCGTCCACATCGGTGGCGTTGAAGTCGTACTCGAATGGGACCCTTTCCCTCGCCCTGAGCTCGCCCACGGGCTCAAGCACCGGCGGGTCATTCACGGGCATAACCCGCACCTTGAACGAGTTGGAGACCGCGACCTGACCCTTGGCATCGGTAGCGTTCACGTGCGCCCTGAGGTCACCGTTCCAGTCCGGAGCCCGGGCGAAGAGGCTGAGCACCCCGCCCTCTATCACGGCCTCGACCTCGCCGCTCCCGCCCTCCCACACGAACTCAAAGCTCAGGTTGCCGGCCCCTCCGTCGTCGCTGAAGTGCTCCCTCAGGTCCAAAGCGCCCGTGATGTTGCCGTCCTCGGGGAGCTCGAGAGCGGGGATGCTCCTGACCAGCGCGGGAGGCAGGTCCTTCGGTCCATAGCCGATGCTCAGGTTGGAGAGGAAGAGCAGGCCGCCGCTGGTGGAAGTGAATTTGAGGGGAATTCGCACGGTGCCGCCATGGGCTGCGTCCACAGCCTTCTGAAGCGCGCTAACAAAGGCGGCCCCGGAGAAGATCTCGGTTGCGTTGAGGGGCCCCCGGCGCTCCCACTCCACGCTCCCGTCCGCGCCCACGTCGAGAGTGAGGTTCTCCGGGTAGGACGCGTAGTACGCGCCAAAGGTCAACTTAACATAATCCGTCTCGAGTTCGTTACTGTATTGAATTCGCTTGGGGGCCACGAAAGCATATATGTACCCTTCTTGGTCGATGTATCTCAAGGGATTCACCGTCGAGCTCGCAGTCAGGACAACCTCCATGGGCACTTCGGGCGTGCCTTGGGTGTCCATCGCTACCCAGACCCTCGCGACGCGGTCCCAGAGATAGATGGTTGCGCCGTTGTCTCCGAAGCCGATCTGGGGCTGGGTGAAGCCTATGCCCTCCCAGGTGATGTTGAATGCGCTCACATTCGCCTCACCGACGTAGAACTCGAAGAGATGGTAGGGGGCGGAGTTGATGGTGTAGCTCTCGTACCTGACGTCGTCGCTCTTCTTGATTCCCGGCGCAGCCGTGATATTCAGGGCCTCATAGCTCGCCGGGGGCAGAACCGGGGGTAGAACGCTGGCGTTGCCTGCCCACGCCAGGTTCCTCTGCGGAATGAAGAAGTCGGTCGTGTAGTTTGTCGAGCCGTTCAGGGCCCGCCTGCCCTCAAGGTCCATCGAGGCGTTGAGGACCTCGACCCCCGCCGGCAGCTCGACGGCGACGGAGGAGTTCTCGCCACCCCCGGGAGGGAACAGAATGAGCTGGTCCGGAAGGCCGCCGGCGAAGAGCGTCTGCTCCTCCCCGCCGATATTGACCGGGGCCGATGCGATGAGCACGGCGGCGAGCAGGAGACATCCCGCTCTCTCTCTGCGGAGCATGCTTGTCACCCACTTTTACATTGACTCCTAATCTATAAATTTCTTGTTGTGCAGAGGGCCTGCGGTGGGAAAACTTTTCCTACGGGAGCGCTTTGAGGGTTGGGGGAAGGGAATGGTCGAGAGAGTTGAGAGCGGTTCGCTCGGTCCGGCGGTCCCGATGCTCAGGGCAGCGGAGCTTAGGTCCAGGAGCGGCCATCCGGCGGCCATCGGGGCCTTCAATGTGAACTTCTACAGCCAGGCCGAGGGAATTCTCGAGGGCCTTCGCAGGGCGGGCGCCCCGGGCATCCTGCAGGCGAGCCGCGGTGCGAACAAATTTCAGGGCGGGCCGGACAGGATAGCAGAGATGGTGCGCCTAGCCATCCGCGCCTCTGGACATTCCCTCCCGGTCTGCCTCCATCTGGACCACGGGGACGAGCCCTCCGCGCGCGAATGCATAGAGAAAGGCTTTGGCTCGGTCATGATTGACCTCTCCAAACTGGATTACGAGGCCAACATCGCGGCGACGGCGCGCATAGCCGGGCTCGCTCACGCGAGAGGTGTCTCCGTTGAGGCGGAGCTTGGCCAGCTCTCGGGCGTAGAGGAGGAGGTGAGGGCGGAGAGGACGACCTACGCCGACCCTGAGAAGGTACCCGACTTCTTGCGTCGTAGCGGGGCGGACATGCTGGCGATTGCATACGGAACCTCCCACGGTCCCAACAAGGGCGCGGGTCTGGAGAGGCTCGCGATTCATATCGTGGAGCGAAGCTACAGGCGCATGACGGAAGCCGGGCTGAGCGGCGAGCGCTTCCTGGTCTCCCATGGCTCCTCCACCGTCCCGCAGGAGCTGGTGCGCGAGATAAACAGCTTCGGCGGGGAGATAAAGGAGGCGAGGGGCATACCGATGGACCGCCTCCGGGCCGCCATCGGGGCGGGAATAAGGAAAATCAACATAGACACCGACCTCAGGCTGGGCATCACCGCCACCTTCCGAAGGTACTTCGTCGAGCACCCGGCCGTGGAAAGGAAGTCGGCGGAGCTGGCGGAGGTCAAGCGTGCGATCGAGGCAAACCCCGCCGCCATCGACCCGCGCGAGTACCTCGGTGGCTTGGATAGGACCCTTCTACGCGCAGACCCCCGGGGAACCCCCCTCGAAGAGGTGATGGGGATGGTGAGCGAGCGGGTGGCAGCTCAGGTCGAGCGCCTTTGCAGGGAGTTTGGGTGCGCGGGGCTGGCTCCGGAGGTCAGGGGGCACTCGATGGAGGAGATGATGGTCCATTACGGCGTCCGGAAGGCCAATTAAATTCTATGAACCATGAATCTTGTCAGTTGCCCACCGATGAGGAATTGATGCGCAGGAGTATTTGGTCCCTCGCTGTTATCGGTCTAGTCGGATTAATGACTCCTCTCGGGCCGGCTCCGGGGTAACCGCAACTCGAATCGGCCGGCTCCGTGAGGGCCCAATGATGCCCTCCCGGGCGGTTGAGCGTCTGGGTAGCACTTGCTACCCCAACCTGACCCCGACCTGAACAGGAGCGTGCTCGACTCTATGGTTCATTCTGATATTGGGGACCGGGAGCTCGCCGCCGGACCCCTCTCCCAACTTTTCGAGATAAACACACGCGGGCTCGAGAACGGCCCCTCAAGTCATCAAGGCAAAAGCACTCGACAGCCCGGTGAGTCCAGCGTTTTTGAGGGGAGCCTCATCGTAAACAACCGGCAGCCAGAGATGAGATCCCAAGCTGCAGAGGGCGACTAGAGATGATCCCGCTTCCCGGAAAAGCTGCAGTTTTTCTGCCGCCCCTAACGAGATGTCTTCAGAGGTTGGGGCGGGGCGGTGGGTTGCGACCCCGCCTCGCCTTCCTCCCTGACCAGGACTATCTCTATAGAAGATACGTTGGTCTGGCCACCCTGCTCCGACGCCAGTGACTCGGTCGATATCCTTATGTCCTTGACCCTCGCGCTCTGGACGAATTTGTTCCTGAGAATCTCCGCGACATCCACGGCCCTGCTTATCGCCTTACCTCGGGCTTTGATGACGACCTCTCTTGCATCGGAGTTTATCTGCATCACCGCTGCAAGAACATAGCTCATTAGGGGTTTCTTACCGACATAGACATAGAGTTCCTCGCCTTTCACGCAATCGCCTCCATTGTTCGGTTGTGTGGATATGCGGACCGTTTACATCCGCACGGCAATCAGCGTCTCAGTGCTCACGACGCCGTGTATCTTGCGGATGTCCCTGACCACTATTCCGAGAGCATCAGTGATATACTCTCCTGTGACCTTAACAATCAGGTCGTAGGCCCCCGTGACCGCAGAGACCTCTGTAACCTGGGGTTTCGCTTTTAGCTCCGCTATTATGTTCTCAAGCAGACCGGGCTCCGTCTTGACCAGGACATAGACCGTTTCCATGCGACCACCCACTGCGGTGAGAGCTCCCTGTCCTGTCGCACCGTGAAAATCCTTACTAGCGGAGGATAATATAAGCTTGTTCATTGAATAATATTAAATACGCGTTCAGGAATTCTCCAATCATGTTCCTACCGAACTGTGTGAGAAGAGTTAATCTCCTCGCCTGCTCCCTGATTCTGGTATGCCTCCTCTCCTTCAACACTCCCGGCGACCCATCGGTCTCAATTACCGCTCCTGAGGAGGGGGCGGTTTTGCTCACGTCCCACGTGAATGTTACCGGCAGCGCGCTGGGCTCGCCTAAGGATTGGACTCAGACAACTTTTGAGGACTTCAGCACCGGCACTACGGAGAATCTGACCATGGAGCCCAATGGCGACATGAGACTTCAGACTGTCATATACGACGACTTCAATGACGGCGAGCTCGACGCCTCGAAATGGACGAAGGAGGAATTCGGGGGAGTGGTTGTCTCTGAGACCGGCGGAAGGCTGGTGATAGGCGGCCCTGGAAACTCGGAGGGATGCTGGACGGCGCGTGCGGGTGTCAGCACCCTCGGCATGGTCTCTAGCCGAGTCTCCGCTGAATTATGGTCGTTCAGCGGCGCCGGGACTGGATATCGCGCAGGCTTCGGGTTCAGGGACGACACCGGTAACGAAATTCTTCTGGAGCTTGCGTTCGATATAGAACTCTATGGGCTCCAGCCAAAGACTGTGCTCGCCTACAATGTCTCCGGCGCAGCTTGCGAGACCGCTCTCGGTGACGCAGCGACGGGGGTCCACACATACTCCCTGGTGTATGAGGGAGGCCGCGTCTACGCCTACCGTGGAAGCACCCAGCTGGGCAGCTACTCGATCACTTTGAATAGCCCGCGGTGCGTTTTCCGGAGCAGGGTCTACATGTATGGAGGCGTCGTCGGGTCTGTGTGGGACAATGTTACTTGCTTTTTCAGCAAAGAGGGCCGGTACCTCTCAGAGGTGTATGACACCGGGTCTCCAGCGCCCACCCTGACGAAGGTGGCATGGTTAGAGACGGTCCCCGCCGGTACCCAGCTCTCTGTAAGAATTCGCTCCTCGGCGAGCGCGGACATGTCTTATCCCACACCATGGACAACAGTAACCAACGGCCAGAGCTCTAACCTGCCGGAGGCCCGGCGCTATATCCAATACTCTTTCGAGATGTCCAGTCCCCAAGGCCTGTCAAGCCCCATTTTCAAAGAGATACAGCTGAGCTACCGTGCAAATGTCCTCAAGGTCGAGGTCAGCACTGACAGCAAACAGACCTGGATACCGGCCGAGGGGACGGAGAGCTGGTACGTGACAATCGAGCTACCCGACGGCCACCACACGATTTGGGCCAGGGTGACCGATTATGAGGGCGACATCAAGGACACCGCCATCGAGCTGGACGTCGATACAACCAGGCCCATAGGCTCCATACTTATCGACCTCGGGGCACCCATAACCCCTCAGAGGGAGGTCGAACTACAGCTTAGGGCCACGGACAGCTACGGCGTAATGAAAGTGATGCTGAGCGAGAACTCTACCTTCAGTGGTGCTCAATGGCAGTCCTACCAGAGCTCGGTCAGGTGGATTTTATCTCCGGGCGATGGAGAGAAGACCGTTTATGCAAAATTCAGAGACGCCAACGGCTGGGAGTCGGAGGTCTGCAGCGACTCCATCATTCTTGATGAGACCCCCCCTAGGGGGAGCGTGGTTATTAATGGCGGGGCAGAGTTCACAGCCACGACCACGGTACGACTTACCCTAGATGCTTACGACCTGTCCGGGATATCGGATGTGATGCTCAGCAACAGGCAGTCCCTTGACGATGCGGAGTGGATTGACTATCAGCCCAGCATGGTGTGGGAGCTCAGACCGGGCGATGGGGAGAGAAGAGTCTATGCGGTCTTCAGGGACGCCGCCGGCCATACCTCGGGCCTCGAGAGCGATAGCATTATTTTAGACACAACCCCTCCGTCTCTCTCCCTGACCATTGACGGTGGTGCGGAATACACTATAGACCGCGCCGTGACGCTGGAGCTAGAGGCTTCAGATAATTACGGCGTCGCAGAGATGATGATATCCACGAACTCGAACTTCGTGGGTGAATCGTGGCAACCATTCAGAACCCTATGCACCATCGAACTCCCTTCCCAAGAGGGCCTGGTCCGCGTTTACGCAAAGGTGCGTGACCTAGCCGGAAACGCCGGTTATCCGGTCTCGGAGGCCATCATCTATGATGGCACTCCCCCCTCATGTGTGGTCTCGACCCTCCCTCCAGTGACGGAGACGGAGAGCTTCACGGTGCGTTGGAATGGCGCTGACGAGACGAGCGGAGTTAAATACTACGACGTCCAGGTCCGGGTGGGAGAAGGTCCATGGACCGACTGGCTAACGGGGGTGAATTACACATCCGCTGTCTTTACCGGGCGACACAATGAGACCTACTCGTTCAGGGCCAGAGCCGCCGATGTTGCAGGCAACGTTGGAGCTTATCCGGAAGTAGCCAAGGCTACCACGAGAGTTAGACTGCCCTGGGTCGATGAGAGCCCCATTAAAGTGAGCGTCTCGGGACCGGCTCCGGGAGCCACGGTGAGGGGGAAGGTTGTGATATCTGGGACTGCGCTGCACAAGCAGGCCGGAAAGAGCGTCACGCTCGTTCAGATTCGTATTGACAACGGCTCGTGGCAGGACGCCTCCGGCACAGAGAACTGGGCGTTCACCTGGGATACCACCAAAGAGAAAAATGGGCCCCACACGCTCCGGGTTAGGGCCTTTGACGGCGAGAGATACTCGGAGCTGGTCGAGCTCCGGATTGTAGTCAGGAATGAGCCCCTGAGCACCGCTTCCGCGGGGAGCGGTGAGATGGTGATAATAATTATTGTAATGATGATTATTGGGGCAGCCGTGGGCGCGGGGAGTTTCCTGTGGTCAAGGAAAAGGAGGTCCGGTGTCCCTCTTGTCCAACCCCCTTCCCTACCGCCCGCTGGAGCCGCATCTCCTAATCCCCTTGAAAAGGAGCCTGCCCGGGGTGCGGGGCCGTCCCCGACAGCTCTTTCAAAAGGTAAAGTGGAGGGAAAAAAGGAAAAGGAGGAGGAAAAAGAAGCTCTAGAAGAAGCCGAGCGTCTCGAGAGGGAGTATCTGGCGTCGCAAGACAAGAAAGGAGCTGCTCCGGGGGCGCTAGGGGAGGTCGCTGCGGAAGCTTCCTCCGCGCCGCAAACGGTTGTAGAAGGGGAAAAGCCGCTGGAAGAAGGGGCCGCGATGCCGCCAAGCCCTGCCCAGACAATAGAGGAGGCCGTTCCCAGTGAATTGTCCGGAGGAGGCGAGAGGCCAGAAATGGAAGAGGAAGAGACAAAGCCGGCCGGACCGCGCTGGATTCCCGAAGGTGAGACCGTCGCGCCGCCCGAGACAGAAACGCCGAGCTCCACCATTCCCGGAACGGAGGTTGGGGTCGGAGCAATAGAACAGGAGCAAACCGGCGGCAGGATAGCTCTTGAGCTGGAACCCCCTGTTGGAATGCAGCCCCAGGCGGATTACGACACTGTCCTCAGGACGATAAACTCCATGCGCCCCATGCTCCCGCTCGAACTTCAATACCTGAGTCCGGAAGAGCTCGCGAGTATGGTGGTTGATGGGGAGAGGGGTATGTCTCCACAAAACGAGCCACTAGTTGCTATAATGGGCAAGTGGTACTATGCAGACGAGAGCCGCCCGGAGTTCCTTCAGAGGTACAAGTGGTAGGAGGGCATCGTCTCTTCCGGAGCAGTGGGGGCGGGAGGTCGGCCCAGACTCCCTACCGAATCAATTCACCCAGCCGCAGCACTGACTATCCCGCTCGGGGATGCTTACGCAGCCATCTCTCAAATAGCGAATGGCGGCGAAACGGATGATGGGATAGTTACATGCTCGTACCAGCATATTTTAATATGGATTGGGCCCAATATTCGAACTGCATGGGGCAGATGCGCTCAGCGACAGTATTGCTCCTAATCGCTACAATCGCTGGAGCCTTCTTTACCATTCCCGTCCCGAGCGAGAGCCCCGCCAGTCGAGCTGGCGGGGACGAGGGGGTCGAGCCCAACGATGACCTTCCAACGGCCCACCCCCTGAAGTCGGGGGAGACCGGCCGGTACTGGCTCGGCGAGGGAGTGGATGACGTCGACTGGTTCAGCGTTCAGGCGGAGAAGGGGAAGGTCCTGAACGCCACCCTCTACACCCTCGATTGGCCATTTTTAAACGCCTCGCTTGAGGTCTACACGATAAGGGAGGGTATCCCCTTCAGGGAGGGTTACTCGACCTCGCCCCACCGTTACGAGACTGTTGTCGTCGTCACTCCCCTGACCGGATCCCACTACATTAGGGTATTCGTTGAGGCTGGAGGTGGTTCCGGAAATTACACCCTAACCGTCAATATCCAGGAGCCATACGAGGTTAAAAATGGTGGGCATTACTCTGGCACTCTCTATAATAACACCAACCATCCGTCAGATATTTATAAGGTGTGGCTCAATGCCGGCGACATTTTCAGGGCAGGGATGAACGAGACTCCCATTCCGCCTGCGAGTGACGTCTCAATAGACCTCTACCTGATGGACCTCTGGCCCCTCTCCCATCTATACACCTACCTCGACCTCTCTTGGTGGGGGGATCCCAGCGAGGCGCTGGAGGCCCGAGCCCCTCACGAGGGCTACTTTTTCATTCTCGTCACGGCCTTCAACGGCTCCGGCAGGTACGAGCTAAATATTACTATTGAGGCCGGTCAGCCGGGCGAGGACGATTTTCCGCCCCGTACTCGAGCAGTCTATGCCACCACAATATTTAACGACACAATTCACCAGTCCATGGACCACTACGACTGGTACAGATTCAGCGGGAAAACCGGAAACTCGGTCTCCGCCACGGTCTCTCTCCGAGACGGATGGAGGAGTGGACTGTTCGAGCTCTTCTTGCTCGATGAGAGGCTCACTGTGATTCGTTCCGTGACCAATTTCGTCCCCCCGCCGAGTCCAAAGGGAAAAGCCGCCACCACCGACCGTCTTGAGCTGGCGTGGAGAATTGAGGCAGATGGGATATATTATTTCTCGCTGATGGCAAAGTGGGGCCTCTCGATAGCCAACCCCATGGACCTGACCGACGCTCCAGCTGCCACTGCCTACAGCATCAGCTTTACGGTCGCTCGCGAGAACAGACCCCCTTTCGTGGCAACTCCCCCGCTTGTGTTATATACAGAGGAGGACACGGAGCTCCACCTTGAGCTAAGTGAGATATTCAGCGACCCGGACCTACCAGACGGCGACAGAATCAGCTTTACCGCTATAGGCTCAGGGCACCTCTCGACGCGGCTCACCGGCCCCTCAGAGCTTGCCGTGGTGCCGATTCCGAACTGGTCTGGAAGTGAGGAGCTGGTGGTGAAAGCGCTTGATTCAATGGGCGCCTCTGCGCGGTGGAGGACCACAATCACAGTCCTTCCTATCAACGACCCGCCTCTCCCGCGAGCACCTCCCCCGCCCCTTGTCCTGAGCGAAGGGGTCACCTATCCCTCTCTAATCAATGTCTCCGAGCTATTTGAAGACCCTGACCTGTTTTATGGCGACAAGCTAACATTCAGTGTTTCACCCTCGCCTCTGGAGCTTCGAATCGACCCCGGTGGCATGCTCGAATGCGGTCCGGTCCGCGCACCGCCCGGTGACTACAGAGTCAATGTCTGGGCTTTCGACACCTCAGGGGCAGAAGCAAGTGTCGAGCTCAATATCAGGGTGCTCAGGGTCCCGAAGCCCCCTATGGCTACATCCCTCTCGTTCCTACTCCATATTGACGAGGACACAGTCCACGTCGGTCCCGCCATCTCCGAGCTATTCTACGACCCCGAGGGCCAGTCCCTAAGCCTTGTTTTCAGGAATGAGGGCAGGGTCTCGGTCTCGGTCGACGAAACCGGTCTTCTCCGCATAACACCCAAGGAAAACTGGAGCGGGAGCGAGGAGATATATATCGAAGCGTGGGACACAGAAGGGCTCTCAACCAGTGCCACCCTAATGGTGGTGGTGAAGCCCATCCCCGACCCGCCCACTTTTATCTCAATCCAACCACCCGAGAACCTAAGCGCGCTGGAGGGAACAGATCTGGTCTTGCGCGTTACGGCCACCGATTCAGATTCAACGAACATCTCCTACGAATGGAGGTTGGACGGGAAGACCATTAATGCTTCATCAAAACATGGCAATGCCCTTTCCATCAAGGCCCTCACACCTGGAAATCATATAGTGACGGTAGTCGCCTGCGACCCAGAGGGCCTACTGTGCTCCCATACTTGGGCGCTGACGATTCTGGAGAAACCGAAAGAGCCCAACGGTCCAAAGGCGGCAAGAGCCATACAAGCTTCGGGGGCCGCTGCCGTGGTAGGGCTGGCTGCATGGGTGGCCGTACTGGTTGGCGTCTCGGAGCACGGGAAATATGCCATATTTAAGATGCTTTTCATTCCCCTCTACACCAAGCTCCATAAGGAGGAGGTACTCGACCACTTTACCAGAGGACGAATCTACGGTCTGGTTGAGAGCAACCCGGGAATTCACTATACGCTAATTAAAAAGAGGTTGGGAGTGGGCAACGGGACCCTAACCTACCACCTCTCCACCCTTCAGAGAGAGGGCTTCATCCGCTCGGAGTGGGATGGTCTCTACAAAAGGTTTTACCCCGCCCAGATGCCCTACTCAAAGAGGGGCGATGTGGAGCTCACGCCAGTCCAGAAGGAGATTCTCGAGCTCATTAAAAAAACCCCGAGCATCTCCCAGAAGGAGATATGCCATAGCACTGGCCTGAGTAAAAGGGTGGTCTCATACCACATTTCCAAAATGGTTGAAGCGAAGCTCGTGCGTGTCGAGAAAAGGGGTAAGGGTTGCCATTGCTACCCCTCTGAGCGCGCTTGGTGATTCATCTCCCCGGGGTCAGGAATGGTCCTAGCCGTCCCCGGCTATGCAGGAAGGGGTGGGCAGGGAGGCACGGAGGCACGCTATAACGGGCACAGGGGACTCCACCTTCCGCCGCTTAGCAGTCGTTCAGTTACATTTTTGTCCCACATAATATTTAAATGGAGGAACTATATTAGTCCAGCCGTAGGCAAGTGGAGGTCAGAGAATGCGGAGGCTTTCGGGTGGAGCAGCCAAGGGACTAATGCTCGGCTTGTTAATGGTCATTTCAACCCTCGGGCTTTCCAACGTCTCCTTTGGGGACGACGCTGGAAGAGTTTACGTTCTTGAGGGACCGGACACAGACGTTTCGAACAACGATGATTTTTCGACGGCCCAGGAGCTGAACAGTGGCGACTATGTGACGGGCATGACGGGCCTTGGGGATCCCCACAGAATAGATACGTATGTACTACGGAATGTCCCCGCTGGCAAAATCATCAACGCTTCCTGCAGAATAACCAATTTTAACAACCAGGCTCTCATCCTGAAGGCATTCAACAAGTACCATCTTGATACACTAGCATGGTCTAACAGGGAGGACAATCCCGACCGGAGGCAGTGGGAGGCCCTCACCCTCTTGTGTGTTATTACGGGCGACTACTACCTCCAGCTCAACCCGATTGCCGGAACGGGCGACATCAGCTATATCCTCCATGTCCAGTATTCCGACGCCGAGGATATCACGAGCAAGATAGGCACGGGCGGAATGTACGGGGCGACGATACCCGGCCAGATCTCCTCCTTGAAATGGTATCCTGGCAAGTGGTATAGATTCAAACTCACGGGCGAACAGACAATAGGCGACCAAAAGATGAATGACTATCTTTATGTCAACGTTACCGAGCCTGGGGCACCAGAGCAGAGACTTTGGGGCGATGTTTATGTTCGGAACTTCGAGCCCGAGACCTTCTCCTATTGGCTCAACCACTCGTGGTGGTTGGATAGTTATGTTCAGTATGAGGAGGTACATGCGGCCGCCTGCTATCCGGGCGAGAGATGGTATTACTTAGATATGCAGGCCTACAACACCTCAGGGGGAAGGTCCGAGAACTATGAGCTTCGCCTGACTAAAACGCAGATAGAGAGCGACGGCGACAACCATTTACTGACTGCGACGCCAGTGACCTACGAGCAGGGCAAGACCACCGTGACAAAGTACGGGAGCGTAATTCGCGGCGAGGACATGTTCGACTGGTACAAAGTCTATTTGAAAAAAGGCGAGGGCGTCCAAGCCACCATGACCCTATTAGAGAGGTCCTCCGCTATATTCAGGCTTTCCATCTATCGCGAGAATCTGACATCGCCCTATCCGGAGAAGGGATACGATCTGATGAGCTCTTGGACCAATAAGCCCGAGCACACGATTCTCAACCGGGTGACCTCACTGGCCACAAACGTGACGCAGGAGGGTTGGTATTATATAGGTGTTATTGCCCAGATAGGGCTCGTTCCCGGAAACATATCCAACCTAGCCGACTGGACGGTTCAGACCGCCTGGTGCAAGTACAAGCTCGACATCACCCTCCCAGACAGGACGCTACCCCCCATCATCCAGAACGAGCCGCCCCAGATAGTGATGCCAGAGGACGGTGTCGACACCACCCTAAAGCTGAACTACACCGGAACTAATAATGGCGTCTTCACCGACGTCGATTTCACAAAAGAATGGGGTGAGGCCCTGACATTCACATCCAGCGGCCATCCGGACTTCCAGATAAAGATCAACAACAATTGGAGCGAGGACCCGGAGGCGACAGCAACCATCAAGCCCAACGAGAACTGGAACGGTGAGGCCGACATTACCTTCACGGCCACAGACCTCTACGGAAAATCCAACTCAACGGTGGTCCATGTGAGGGTGCTGCCCGTCAACGACCCACCCCTTATTAAGACGAGAATTCCCGACTTCACTGTGCGTGAGGGAGAGTTCAACGCCACAATGAAGGATATCAACCTATTCAACGTATTCACCGACCCGGACATGCCTCCGTTCGGGGACGATAACATCACTTTTTATGTGGACAACTCGACCTTCCCCGCTTGGATAAAGGACGACAAGTTGACATTCGGAACCGCACCAAGCTTCCCAGGTAAAGAGAATGTGGTGGTGGTGGTGAATGTGACCGCAAGAGACAAATCTGGTGCGGAGGTCATCCACCCGGTCAACATCACAGTTTTGAACTTGAACCATCCTCCGGAGTATCTTGAGGCAAACAACCTTCTCGCAATCAATGAAGACGAGGTGTCTTACTTCGACCTAAACAGGCTATTCTCCGACCCGGACAACGACCCCCTGACCTTTGCCTACCTCGGAGGTGCTTCGGACAACCTGACCGTGAATATCGCAGGTAACGGCAGCGCGGTCTTTACCCCCTCCCCCAACTACTTCACCGCGCAGGAGGTCGTCAGGTTCAGGGCGATAGACCCGCTAGGTGCGAACCGCTCCGGAGAGCTTCTGATTCGCATCCAGAACATAAACGACCCGCCCTACCTCCTTCCGGGCGGCCAGATACCCGACCCCTACGAGCAGCTGATGATGAACGAGGGAGAGATGATGACCTTCAGGGTCTCCGCCGCCGACATCGACAATAAGACCTCCGAACTCAGATACATCTGGTTCGTGGACGACGTTGAAAAGACCAAGCTCGGCACATCGGCCTATACATACCGCGCAAGTTTCGACGATGCAGGCCTGCATGTTATAAAGGTGAGAATAAGCGATGGAATTGATTTTATAGACGCTGAGTGGAACATCACGGTCAACGAAACAAATCAGCCCCCTGTGATAAACGAGGTATGGCCCCAGAACAACACCGAGGTGGATGCGGGTAAGAAGATAACCTTCACCGCCAATGCCACCGATCCCGACAACGACCCGCTCACATTCTACTGGAGGCTCGCGGATGGCACGCTACTCAAGACCACAACGGGAAGCACCACCTCTACCTTCTCTAAGGTACTCTCCGCCGGGAAACAGCACGTCGTGGTGCTCGAGGTTCAAGATGGACGAGGAGGGGTTGCGAGGCATTACATTTACATAAAAGTCAGGCCGGAGAGTAAGGGCACCGGAATTCCCGGCTTCGAAGGCCTCGCGGTCGGAATGGCCCTTGTAATAGCGGGTCTGGGTTACGCGTTGCTTAGGAGAAAGTCCTGAGGACCATCTATTCCCCCTCCCTCTCAAGCCACCCAGAGGAATCTTTATCTCTGCCCCGCCCGATGATACTGCCCGTTGACACGGGTCCGTGCCTCACCAGCCATTCCACCCTGGAACGCGCTACTCTGGCGGTGAGAGGAGGCAGCTACAATTGCCCTACGACCCCCGTCCTGGGCTGGATGGAAGGGGAGTGCGCGCGGCCCAGAACTAGAAATTGGGGGGGATTGCTCATGGAACTCGTCGAGGCGATTGAGGGGAGGAGGAGCGTCAGGGCATTTAAAAATGAAGAGCTGCCGGAGGGTTTTATCGAAGAAGCTGTCAGAGTAGGCAACCTGGCCCCCTCCGCGGGGAATCTGCAGGCCCGGGACTTTGTCGTTGTGAGGGACGCAGGCACAAAGAAGAGACTTGCTGAAGCTGCGCTCGGACAGGATTTCATAGCAGAGGCGCCGGTGGTACTCGTTGTCTGCGCCAACGCGCGCAGAATCGCTCACTATGGCGAGAGGGGAAGGGAGCTCTACATGCTCCAGGACACTGCGGCCGCAATAGAGAACATACTTCTATATGTCCACTCAAAGGGGCTGGGCTCCTGCTGGGTGGGGGCCTTCAACGACGCAGAGGTCTCGGAGGCGCTCGATCTCCCGAACTGGGTCAGGCCCGTCGCGATTCTGCCCATCGGTGTCCCAGCAGAGAGGCCGGCGAAGAGAAGGAGGCTGGCGCTTTCAGAGATTCTGCACCATGAGAGGTGGTGAGCAACAGTAGAAGGGGCAGCCGTGCCCCAGAGCGATATTCGGGGGGACGGGTGCCGGATGTTGTACTCCGACCAAGGTGAGGATCCCTCAACAGCCGCCATATTGGTCAAATGCCTGAAAGCGCTTTAATCAAAGGTCTGGGCCCATGAGCCCAAATATGGGTAGAATATTTTTCCCGTGAGACGAAATAACAGATGTGCCTGTAGGTCACAGGCCAACAAGCCTGATTCTCTCTTTATCGCTATCCTTGCCCCCTCTTGGGACAAGGCTCTCGAAGAGTGGAATCTGAATCGGAATGGCGAATCTGGTGAACACGGAGCTGACGAGCGCCTCTCCCTTGTCGAGGGCTGCTATCATGTTGCTGTCGCTCGAGAGGTCCTGCGAAGCACTGCCGATTATCGCTTCCCTCTCGGCCCTCATCTCGTTGCCCAGAATAATTTTTGTGTTGAGGTTGGCTAGAATCTCTCTCGGTATCAGGCTGGCGAGCTGGGTGACCGCAACCAACCCCACCCCAAACTTGCGCCCCTCGCGGGCTATCGTCCCAAAAACGTTGCTCTCCTCGCTGGTGTGCAGGACTCGAGGGGCCTCTTCTATTACGATCGATATCACCGGCCTTCCGGTCGATTCTCCATCCCCCCTATAGCTCTTGTACCTGTCCAGAATCTCATTGGCGATTATACTGCCGATGATGAGCTCGGCCTGGTCGGTGAGTCGGGAAGTGTCGACCAGGACCTTTTTTCCCTCCTCGAGATGGCGCACGATGTCCTCCACTGTCGACTCGCCGCCCTCCGAAACAAATACCTGGTTCCTGCTGCGCAAATAGCCTTCCTGATTGACATAGATGCCCAGCACGAGGTCTAGGCGCCTCTTCAGGGTCAGGGCGGTGATCGGCTGCACCTTTAGCCTGTTCAGCGCCTCCTCCTCTGGCGTCTGCATCAGGGCCGAAATCCAACTCTCCCCATGGCGGTTGTAGAATGCCCTCATCGCTTCGTACTGGGCATCGGTGAGGGGCACGATGCCCCTGAAGTGCCAGGGCCGGAGGAGGGAGAGGTTGAAGCGCAGGGACCGCGCTCCCTTGGGCGGGGATGGTGAGTAGTAGACAAGTCCCTGCGAGGCCTGGGGGTGGTCCTTAAGCCCGGGCCCCGAGCGGCCGTAGTACTCATCGTGCGAGTCGAGAATCAGCACGCCGCAGTAGGACTGGCCTATCACACTCCAGAGCATGACCTTCACAAGATTACTCTTGCCCCTGCCGGTGGTCGCGGGAATGAGGACGTGGTGAGAGAAGAGCTCTCGGCCGTCGAGATAGACATCCACATCCACCACTCTCGAGCCGCTCCTGACCTTACCCAAATAGACCGGGTTGGGCGGCCGCTCGAGAAAGGCCAAATGCTCGGCCGAGGCGCTGTACACCTCGGAGAAGAACGGGGGAAGAATCTTTGGTGTCTTAATTATCCAGCGGCCGTCCTTTCGCCTGACATGCACGAGCGCCTTAGCTTTCGCAAGAATATATGCCCTCAGATTTCGATCCATGAAATCCGCGCCCTCTCCGTACCCTTCAAGCTTCATCCCGCTCATCATCTCAATGACCTTCGGTTCGAGCTGGCTTCCATAAAGGAGGTCGAAAACCTGGAGGATAATGTACTCATCTCCCGAGGAATTGAGAGGGGCAACAAGCAGCTCCCCTAGCTCCAAACCGCTCTCGCTCCTCTGGCGGAGGACGAGAGCCCCGTGCTCCCCACCAGTTAGCTGGCCAACGACGGTCATCGAACCCCGACCCCCCTCCAACGAGCTGGAGGATGAAATCGTTTCTGGGCAACATTTATATCGGAGCCCCATGATGGGCTGGGGGAAGGGTTTCGATGACAGGAATAGTGGCAAAACCGGTGAGCGACTTTGTGGAAGAGGTGGCGTCGAGCTCTCCCGCTCCCGGCGGGGGTAGCGTCTCCGCCCTTGCGGGCGCGCTCGGTGCAGCGCTCGGGTGCATGGTGGCCCGGCTAACAATCGGGAAGCCTGGCTACGAGCGGGTCAGCGGCGAGCTCCAGAATGACCTCGAGAAACTGGAATCCCTGAGGAAAGAGATGCTTGAAATAGTGGACCGGGACACAGAGGCCTTCAACAGGGTGACCGCCGCTTTCGCGATGCCGAGGGAGACGGGCAACCAGAAGCAGGAGCGCTCGAAAGCGATTCAGGAGGCGCTCAAGGGCGCCGCCCTCGTGCCCCTGAAGCTGGCGGGTAAATGCAGCGCCGCGCTGGACGGTCTCAGGGTGTTGGCTGAGAAGGGCAACCCGAGTGCGGCGAGCGACGCCGGCGTGGGCGCGCTGCTCGTTCACGCAGGTCTGATGGGGGCCGCCCTCAATGTCGAGATCAACCTAAAGAACATCAGGGACCAGGATTTCAATGAGCGGATTCTCAAGGAGTTAAAGAGCTACACGAGCTTCTCTGACGAACGCCTCAGGGATATTCTGACCGCCTGCCGCTCCCGGATGGGTTGATATTATGGGAAGAAAGGTGGCGGAGGAGGCGGGCGGGGGAAGAGGCGAGAAGAACGGAGGAAGAGGCTCAAGTGAGAACAGCGGCAACGGAGCGGGAGGCGACGGATGGGAGGGGTGGAAGAGCGATAGGGTGAACGGCGGGGGCGAAGCCGGACAGAAGAGACCAATCCAATTCTCCGGCGCGCCGGAGCTCCAGCCCCTTGCTCTGCTGTTCGCGTGGTTCGAGGGGGGCGACAGGCTTCAATTCGGCGAGTTATGTGCATCCTGTCCGGATGAGGCGAGGAGGGAGTGCGGGGCCTGGAGGGAGAGGACGCTCAGCGGTCTGAGGGCCCAGGAGCCGGGCACCCTGCGCAAATGCCCCTACTTCCTCGCCTGGAGTTCTCAGGAGCTGGATATTGGTTCACTGACCGAAGAGGAACTCAGGGAGGGGGCGGCGAACCTCTCCCTCTGCCCCCGTTGCGGAAAGGAGACCATGGCTACAGCCGCGCGCGTTGCATCTGAGTTTGCCACCCGCCTCAACCCCCGTCTCACACTGATTCACTGGTGCGGGTGCGGGTATTTCGCGACCGAGAAAAAGGAGCTTACAGGAGACAGAACAAGGTGCGTGCTCTGCGGGGGAGAAGTGGCCAGGGATGCAGTTTATCCCAGAGCGGGTACCGGACCAGACCAGGGCGGAGAAGCGGAATCGGCAACCGCAAGGGGCGCGGATGGCGCCGAAGGGGAAGGAATAGCCGCGGAGGCCGGGAGAGGGGGTACCGTCTTCCGGGGAGCGCTCTACCACATCGATTGCTTTCTCAGGCTCAGGTATTTTCTTGCAACGAGCGAGATGCTCCGGGTGGCCCAGAGGTACCTGCAGACCGGTGAGCCCCTCACTCCAGAAGAGGCGGCCTCCGCGCTCGTCAAGACCCTCGAAACAGTCAGGGCGTTCAGGCTCACAGGCAACTCAAATGTGCTGGGCGTGAATAGGGTGATTCATTGGCTCGAGGGCGACTCACCACTGATATCGAAGATGACAGTGCTGCGCAGCCGAAAGGCTCTCTTGGAGAGCCTTCGGGAAAGCTTTATCGGGGAGAATGAGGGGTCCGTGGGGGTGCACATCCTCGAGGATGCTTATATCATCTATCAAAGAGCTGATGAGGTCCGGTGGATAACCCACGGTACCTACCTACCCGCCCGGGGCGTTGAGGATTTCATCGATAAATACGTGGACTCCGCGGCTAGGGGAGAGTGGCAGGAGCTGGAGCCGCTTCTCATTAGAGAGGTTCCTGACGGCAGGTGCGTTCTCTGCGGCTCCATGACGCGGAGCCATAGGGTCGCAACGGGAGAGAGCGGCGAGCCCGTCTACATCTGTCACCACTGCTGGACGGGGAGGGCAAAGAGCTAGGTGCCCGCCCGCAGCAGCATCGGACGACATTAAACATTTCCCCGAACGCCACCGGACAAGCCATAACACCCGATGAGGATGAGCCAGTATAATTAATAAATACAAGACCCATTACCTTAATGAGTAATTGAACGCGGGGCCTCGCTATGCCCAGATGCAGCAAGTGCGGTTTCATGAACCCCGAGGACGCAAAGTCCTGCTCGAAGTGCGGCCAGCGAATCACGGGTGGAGCCCTGCTCGACGACACGTCCGGTCTCCGCAGGAGACCGGCGGCCCGCGCCTCGACCTCAATCTCCGTGGGCCCGACGACATACGGCGACGCCCTGAGCTTCGTTTCCGAAGGTGACGTCGTCCAGCAGATCAAGAGCATAAACGTGCGCTCGCTGACCGAGGCCCAGCTCGAGGCGATGGCAAACCAGCTCAACCTTCTGATGAACAGGATGGGCGTGTCGCTGGACATGGACAAGGACGCCAAGCTCCAGCTCGCCAAGGGCGACAGGGCCGTCGTGGAGTTGATAAGCCAGAAGGTCAAGGAGGTCGAAGAGGCGACCGGGAAGCTCGTGGGCAACCCCGAGACATATCTGAGGCTTGGCAATGTCGCGTACAGCTACGGCGACCTGCAGAAGGCGATAGAAAACTACGATAAAGCCCTGAAGCTTAAGCCCGACTACGAGACCGCCCTATACAACAAGGGCAACGCCCTCGACGACATGAAGAGGCATCAGGAGGCGGTCGAGTGCTACACAAAGGCCCTCCAGCTCAACCCGAAGAACGAGAAGGCCTGGTACAACAAGGGCGTGGCGCTCTACCACCTCGAGAGGCATATAGAAGCGATACAGGCCTTCGACCGCGCCACTGAGCTCAAACCGGATTATGAAAAGGCCTGGAACAACAAGGGCGTCGCCTACCATTACCTGGGCCAGTTCAACGAGGCAGTCCGGTGCTATGATAAGGTTCTAGAGCTCAACCCCAACGATGTCGATGTCTGCATAAACAAGGGCGTGGCGCTGAAGAAGCTTGGAAGGGTTATGGAGGCGATTCAAGCCTATGACAGGGCGATTTCGATAAACCCCACGCGCATGGAGGCATGGTACAACAAGGCCAACGCGCTACACGAGATAGGCAAGTACAGCGAGGCCGTCATGTGCTTCGACCGGGTGCTGGAGAGTGCCCCTGGAGACAAGGACGCCTGGTTCAAGAAGGGCGTCGGCCTGACGAAGCTGGGCAAGCCCGCGGAGGCCCTCTCCTGCTTCGACCGGGTTCTGGAGATAGACCCCCTGAACGCCCTGGCCCATTTCGAGAGGGGACTGGTTCTTAAGCACTTCCAGAGAAAAAGGGAGGCGATGGAGGCGCTTGATAAGGCAGTCGGCATAGAGCCGACCCACTGGGAGGCTTGGTACGAGCTCGGCCTACTCGCGCAGGAGGCGAGGGACTGGGGAATCGCCATCAAGGCCTTCAACAGGGTGACGGAGCTAAACCCGAACCACAAGGACGTCTGGGGCCCGAGGGGGGAGGTCCTGCTCAGGCTCGGGAAGCACATTGATGCTGCCCGGTCCTTCGAGAAGGCCCTCAGCCACTACCCCGACGAGAAGGCCTGGATGATTGGAAAGGGCCACGCTCTCTATGGTCTGGAGCGCTACGAGGACGCTCTAAAGACATATGACCGTGTTCTCTCCATCGACCCGTCCAACGCGGAGGTCCTGAACGCCCGGGGTAATATTTTCTACAAACTCGAGAGGTACAAGGAGGCTGTCGAGGCGTACGAGAAGGCTCTGAAAGTGAAGCCCAACCTCGAGGAGGCCTGGAGGAACAAGGCCGCTGCCCTCCGCAAAATGAAGAACCCGGGTGAGGCCGTGAAGTGCTACGACATGGTAATCAAGCTCAACCCGAATGACGCGGAGGTCTGGCTGAATCGGGGAACCGCCCTCGCAGAGCTGGGCCGCCACCAGGACGCTCTGAAGAGCTACAACCGCTCTCTGGAGCTTGAGCCTCGCGGCGAGAGGTGTTGGTTCGAGAAGGCGGTGACGCTGGAGCAGCTCGGCCTCTTCCAGGACGCCCTTGACGCCTGGGACCAGGTGACCAAGCTCAACCCGAAGAACACCGAGGCCTGGAAGAGGAAGGAGGAGGCCCTAGTCAAGGCCGGGAGGCTCGAGGCGGCCCTCGAGGTATACGACAACGCCATCCGCCAGAACCCCAACGACTACAATGCGTGGTACAAGAAGGGTGATGTTCTCATCAAGCTCAAAAGGCCCGAGGAGGCCATCCAGTGCTTCGACCGCGCCACGCTGATCAACCCCAATTTCGTCGAGGCTTGGAAGGCCATGGCTCGGACCCACTATGCTCTAGGCAGGATGGCCGAGGCCGTAAAAGCCTTGGACCGCTTGCTCGAGCTCAGGCCTGACGACGTCGAGAGCTGGCAGATGAAGGGCGACGCCCTCTACGCCCTCGAGCGATACGAGGAGGCCCTGATGGTCTACGACCGACTGATGGAGATGAGCCCAAGCGAGAGGGTCTGGCACGGGAAGGGCTATACGCTATTCAATTTGGGGAGGTATGAAGAGGCGATATCGTGCTTCGACTGGCTTCTCGACCGGAACCCAAAGGACCATGACGCCTGGACGAACAAGGGCAGGGCGCTCCACTTCCTCGGAAAAGAGGAGCTGGCGCTGAGGGCCCTGGACATGGCCATCAAGCTCAAGCCCGACCTCGAGATAGCCTACAGGTACAAGGCCGAGACCCTGCGCGCCGGAAAGAAATGGGTCGAGGCCGCGAAGGTATACGACCAGATTCTGAAGTTCAACGAGAACGACGCCGAGGTTCTTTTCCACAAAGGCGAGGCCCTCCTGAACCTTGAGAAGAATACCGAGGCTCTGGCGGCGCTGAAGCGCTCCCTGGAGCTCCAGCCGAACAACGAGATGGGCTGGTTCTACCGTGGCGTCATCGTGGAGAGGATGAGGCTGGTCAACGAGGCCGTCGAGGCCTACAACAAGGTTCTGGCCCTGAACCCCAAGAACCAGGAGGCCTGGAGCAGGCTCGAGGACGTTTTGGTCAGGGCGGGGCGGTTTGAGGAGGCGCTCGCGTGCTACGATAACGCCATAGCCAACAACCCCAACGACTACGATGCGTGGTACAAAAAGGGTACCGTTCTAAGGAGGCTGGGCAGGGACGAGGAGGCGATTCAGTGCTTGGACAAGGCCACGATGATAAATCTCAATTTTGAGGCCGCCTGGTTCGACCTCGGGGAGCTCTACCTCTCTAGGAAACTCATCGACGAGGCCCTGCGCTGCTTCGAGAGGACGGTGGACATCAACCCAGACAACCTGAGGGCCTGGCAACACAGAGGCGGAATTCTCTATTCCCTTGGCAGATATATGGAGGCTCTGCCGTGCTTCGACCGCGTTCTCGAGAAGGACCAGAAGAACGTCGAGGCCTGGAACAACAAGGGCAACGTCCTTTTCAAGATCGACCGGCTGGAGGAGGCGATAAAGTGCTACGACAGAGCGCTCGAGCTCAGGCCTAAGCTCGAGGAAGCCCTTCAGAACAAGGCGACCGCGCTCAGAAGTCTGGGCAGGGACGAAGATGCGATTAGGGTTCTTGACACCCTCATCCGAATTCGCCCGGAGGACGATTCGCTCTTCAGAACCAAGGCCGAGCTCCTCAGGCGGAATGGAAGGCTCCAGGATGCAATTATATGCTACAACAAAATCCTCCGCCTGAAGCCCAAGGACGAGGAAATATGGTTTAAGAAAGGGACCGCGCTCCACGAACTAATGAAGGTCGAGGAAGCCCTCAAGTGCTACAGGCGCTCTTTGAAGCTCAACCCGAAGAACGAGGAGGGCTGGTGGAGGGTCGGGGCGATATTCGAGGAGCTTAACGACACCGAGAGCGCCATCCAGAACTACGACAAAGCGCTTGAGGTCAACCCCAACTACGACAATGCATGGAAGAGCAAGCTCGACCTTCTCGAGAGGCTGGGGAGAATAGAAGAGGCAATCGAGTGCCTGGACAAGGCGATACAGGCCAACCCCAGCGACCACAGTGCCTGGAACAGCAAGGGGAGGGCGCTGCGCAAGCTCAACAGGAATTCAGAGGCGCTGGAGTGCTTTGACTCGGCCTTGAAAATAAAGCCCGACTTCGCCGAGGCCTGGTGGAATAAGGGACTTACGCTTCAGGCGCTAGGGCGCGACGGTGATGCTCTGGACGCGCTCGATCGAGCCATTGAGCTACTGCCCTCGGAGAAAGAGCTCTGGGTCGCAAAGGGCAACTCGCTAACGTCCCTCAAGAGGGTCGAGGAGGCGATTGAGGCCTACGACAGGGCACTAGAGCTTGACGCAAAATGTGTGGAGGCTTGGGTTGGGAGGGGCAGGGCGCACGTTGAAGCCGGCCAACCAGAAGAGGCCCTGAAGGCCTATGATAGGGCCATCCTGATAGATCCCAATTACCCCAAGATATATTTCTACCGGGGGCTTGCGCTCAATGCGCTGAAGCGCCACCATGACGCCCTTCAGGCCTATGAAAAAGCGGTGGAGCTCGACCAGAAATTCATGGAAGCATGGCTCAACAAGGGCAAAACACACTCTGCGCTGGGCCAGCCGAGAGAAGCCATCCGCTGCTTCGACAAGGCCATAGACCTCGACCCTGCAAGAGAGGAGCCATGGAACCTCAAGGGGTGGGAGCTGAGCAAGCTGAGCAAAATCAAAAGGGCTTTGGAGTGTTTTGACAGGGCCATCGAGCTCAACCCAAAAAACGGGGAGGGCTGGTTCAATAAAGGCTCCCTCAACCTGCAGCTCGGGAGGCTGAAAGAGGCGGTCGAGTGCTTTGATAAGGCGATAGACCTCAACCCGGGCTACGACAGACCCTGGGACGAGAAGGGCCTCGCCCTCCTCGAAATGGGCGAGGTCGAGGACGCTCTGGACTGTTTTGAGAAGGCGCTTGATATCAACTCGAACAACGCGGAGGCTTGGTACCACAAGGGCGCCGCCTTGTATAGGCTGGACAGGGCAGAGGAGGCCATCGAGTGCTTTGACAATGCGCTCGAGCTCGTGCCGGACCATCATAAGGCTTGGGTGGGGAAGGGGAGCGCGCTGGTCAGAGAGGGGGAGCATGTGGCCGCGATAGAGTGCTTCGACAAGGGTTTGCGCCACGGTCCGAACTACGATGTGGGATGGTACAGCAAGGGCAGCGCCCTGCACGACCTCGGCCTGATAAAGGAGGCTGTGAAGTCCTACCATAGGGCGATATCCATTAACCCGAGTCTAGAGGACTGCTGGGTCGATATCGGAGTTGCGCTTCACGAGCTCGGGAACAGCGAGGCTGCGGTCACATGTTTCGATAAGGCCCTGGACATAAATAGCAAGGACGAAGTGGCGTGGATGAACAAAGGCAGTGCGCTCATCGACTTGAACAGGAACGAGGAGGCCCTGAGGTGTTTCGAGAGGGCGACGGTGCTGGCGCCGAAGGACGAGCGAACCTGGTACAACAAGGGAGTGGCCCTGATGAACCTCGGGGACGTGAAGCACGCCCTCAGGTGCTTTGACATCGCTGTGAATTTGAACGAAAAGTATGTGAAGGCACACGTGAACAGGGGGGCCGCCCTAGCCGCTCTCAACAGGCATGAGATGGCGCTCGACGCCTATGAGAAGGCCATAAAGCACGACCCCAAGTTCGCGGCCGCCTGGCATAACAAGGGGAGGGCGCTGGAGCATCTGGGAAGACTGGACGAGGCCGTCGCCGCTTATGAGAAGGCCCAGGACCTATCCCCCAAGGACATTGAGATTCAGAGGGACAGGCGCATTTGCGCCGAAAAGTTGGACAAAAAAATCAAGGAGGAGGAGAGGGCCCGCGAGAAGAGGGAGCTCGAGGAGGACGCTAGAACGCTCCGCGAGGCGGAGCGAAGGATAAGGCCCTCGGAGATTCTTTGAAAAAAGCGTCTGGGGAGCGCCCCGTCCCATTCCTGACGCATGCCAGTAGATTTACGCCCTTGAGAGGAGGCTCTAGAGGGGGCACTACCTTGTGAGTTCGCCGTAGATGCCGAGAAGCGCCTCCGTCACGGCATCCCAGTTAAAGTGCCTCCGGACACGCTCGCGCCCCGCCTTGCCCATCCTCCTCCTAAGGCCCTCATCGGCCAAAAGCCGGGAGATTCCCCCAGCCAGAGCGCCCGCGTCTCCATAGTCAACCATCAGCCCGCAGGAGGTCTCGACAGCCCCTCCGAAGCGCCGCTCCGCACCTCCCTCCTGGGGAGCCTCGCGCCTCCCCAGTCCAGACCTCCGACGACCACTCCACCCATCGACTTCTCGGGAGGCAAGATTCTTCTCGGTATACTCAAGCCCTAGGACCTCCGGCACGCCGCCCACCGCCGTGGCGACCACTGGCTTTGAGGAGGCCATGGCCTCCAGAAGCACAAGCCCGAACGCCTCGTACTCCGAGGGCAGAACGAAGACGTCGCAAGCGCCGTAGGCTGACCTGAACAGCGTCTCATCGGCAATGTGGCCGGTCAGGAGGAACCGCTCCCTGATGCCGAGCTCCTCCAGCCTCTTCAGAAGGGCGTCCTTCACACCCATGTCCCCACCCGCGAGCACGAAGCGCGTATCGGGGTGCTCTCGGAGCACGAGGGGGGCAGCCTCCGCCAAGACCATCAGTCCTTTGTTTACCGCAAGCCGACCGGTATACAGCACTACACGCTCACCGCGTGGGATGCCGAAGAACTCTCGGAACTGGGTGCCGTCCGGAGGGGGATCGAATTTTGAGAAATCGACCCCTGCGGGCAAGACCCTGACCCTTTTGCCTGAAGTGTCGAGGCCGAGCTCTGCCATCAGACGGACTTCGCTTCTTGTGTGAGCGATGATGATGTCGAAATGATTGAGCGCCCATTGGCCGACGGTCGAATCGTAGATACCACGCAGCATCCTTCTCTTATCACCGCCCCATGTGGACCAGCGGGGGTGAAAGTGGGCTGTCAGCACGGTGTGGACTCCTCGAATTCTCCCGACAAAGGGTGCGACATTGGCCTGAAAATAGCCATAGGAGTGTGCGTGTATGATGTCCGCATCGTGGCTCAGGGCTCCCGTTATCATGCCGGGATAAAATACGTAGTGGGCTTCTCCCCCGGGAGTCCAGGCTCTAAAGCGCCTGACCGGCACCCCCTCGACCTCCTCCTCCAACGGTGCGCGTGCTCCGCCGGTTGCCATCCCAATCTTCGGGTCCCGCTCCTGGAGCCGTAGAAAGGGGGTCTCCGAGTATAAATCAGAGGTTAGCACGGTGACTTCATGTCCACGGGAACGCATTGCTTTGGATATCTCCAGTACATGGGTCTCGACCCCTCCCGGGGCCGGAGGGAAGCGGGTGCACAATTGCAGAATTCTCACAGCCCCAAATTGATGCCCCCCATATTAAATATCTATCTCAATTGTTCTGGTTCGCCGATTTCTTCGTGCCAGATACAACAGGCGCAATAGCCCTCGTCCATAGCCCCCGCACCAACAATTAATTATATTATCGTCGAGGTATTGAGGGTGGGAGAGGAAAAATGTCAGCAACCGGCGGGGGGCGACCCCGGTGGCTCTTTCTTTCAATCTCCATTGCAATCCTACTCGTCTCCCTCCCCTCGGCATCCCTCCCGGTCGAACCGGCGACCCCCAAACACCACACCCATCTACCGGCTCTCCCCAGACCGGATTCGGTGCTTGACCGGGCCCTTGCTGAAACGCTCGCCCTGAAGCGCCCCGGCGATGAGGTCGGGGTTATCGCCCAATTCGTCGGGAGGATAACCAGCGAGGACCGGGAAGTTCTGAGCAACCTCGGCATTCGCGTTTTAAGGGAATACCGGGCCCTCCCAGCGGTCTACGCGATCGGCACGAGAGAGGCCATCTTCCTCCTCTCCCAGTACCCCCGAACCTTTTGGATGGAGCACAATTCGAGAATGGAACTCCTGATGAACGGAACGACGACCGTTATAAATGCCACAACAGTGTGGGCCTCGGAGATAATCGAGAGGGGAGGCTACACCCGTCATCCGATAGATGGGACTGGCGTGACGGTGGCTCTGGTGGACACGGGGTGCGACGGTGGCCACCCGGACTTCGACTACGGGGAGAAGGTGATAATCAATCTCAAGTCGGACTTTGACCAGAGCTTCACTGAGATGCAGGACACGGACACTGGGAGCGGGCACGGGACTCACTGCGCTGGGACCATCCTAGGGAACGGCGACGCCTCCGCTGGAGCCCGGAGGGGCGTGGCACCTGGTGCGAGGCTGGTCTCAATTAGTACCGGGGAGCATTGGCTGCAGAACGTCGTGGGCGCGCTGGAGTGGGTCTACGAGCACAGCCGGCCCGGAAACAACCCCTGGAATATAAGGGCCTGTAGCAACTCTTGGGGCGCCGGAGCAGGAGAATATGACCCTCAGGATGCTGTTAGCCAGCTAGCAATGAAGCTGACCTACGAGAACAATGTCGTCGTGGTCTTTGCAGCCGGCAACTCGGGCGAGAACAACCACGACGGCCACACCATAGAGACCAGCACCTACGGCAACACTCCATGTATAATCGAAGTCGCGGCGGCGCTGCACGATGGTGGGGGTCTGGCCTACTTCAGCTCGCGGGGACAGTCGGACCTAAACCAGACATGGCCCGACGTCGCGGCCCCCGGCTACAGAATCTGGGCCACTGAGGCCAGAGGGACGCAGATAACCGCGATGGTCAAGCTCAACAATCCATCCACGGACGCTCCTGATGCATATTATATGGCGATAAGTGGCACATCGATGGCCACGCCGCACGTTTCCGGTCTGGTGGCCCTTCTATGGCAGGCCTGCCCGAGCCTAAGGGTTATGGAGCTCCACGAGAACTACAACGGCTCCGACCCAACATGGTGGACAGACCCCCTGACCCGAATTCACGAGGCGGAGTACATCCTCGAGGTCACGGCCGACTACATGGTTAACGAGAGCACCAACGGCGTCCCTCCCAACAACTCGACCTCTCCGACCCACTTCAACCACCCCTACGACTATGGCCAGGGCTATGGCCTAGTCAACGCAAGTCGGGCGGTGGAGGTGGCGCTGACTCTCGAAGAGATGAGGAGGACCGACGTCTGCGCCACCGCCCAGCAAGCCTTCGAGGCTTATATGAGGGCTCAGGGCCTGCTTGTTAAAAAGGAGGTGAAGAAGCAGACCGATACCATCGTGACGAGCTGGAAGGGTGACTGGGGATACCTCATGGATAACCGGAATACCCTAGTCACCCACCACGCCCGGAAAGTGCTTATTCCCGAGAACGCCGGTAAGCTCATCATAGACCTCAACTACAACCCGACCATAGGCAAGCAGAGGGCGCTCGGGGAGCTCACTGTTGCAGTCGATTCCAACGGCGACGGGAGCATAGACTGGAGGGGCCACGGGGGGTGGTCCAATTCGGGCTCGAAGCACGACGAGGTGGATGCGAGCGCGATAGGCCCCACGGGCTCCGTATGGGACTTCTACATCGAGGGAAACTTCATTAGGCTACCGAGCTGGGACGGGAACCCGATAACGAACCAGTTCAGGGAGCTTCTGGTGGAGTACACCATTGGAATTCAGGCCCAGCTCAATCCGGTGGACGGAGGGGCGAGGATACCGGAGGTGGACCTGCACGCTGCCTATGCCCAATGGGAATTCGGCCCCTACACCGGGGGTAATATGTCGGTGACCATGGAGCGCCTGTTCTACGACCTCAACAGACTAACCCCGCCGGAGAGGCCGCGGCCCTCACCCTCTGAGGGTGCCCCGGGACCCTGGCTGGCGGCGCTCGCGCTGGGTCTGGTCGTCGGTGTTGCGTTGTTCTGGTACGCCCGAAAAAGGGGCTCGCTATCAAAGTTTCTCCAGCTGGGCAGATAGGAGTTCTCTCAGTCAAGTCAGGAATGGCCCCACGAATTTCGCTGGGACGCACGAGGCTTTGAATTCGGGAATAGTCGGAGGTGGCGAAATTCGTGAGACGCAACCCGCCTCAGCGGTTGGAGAAACAGTAGATTATTCATGCTAGATAAATTGATAGACCAAATAGAATAAGCACCACAAACCACTCAGCTCGCCCATCACTCATCACCGGTCAGCGTGAGATGCGTTCTTCATCATCGTGGCGCTTATCCTATGCGTTTGAGACCAGAAAAAGGCTTTCAATAACGGTTATAAAGGAGGAAGAGCCTAGTTCTGAAGCGCATGTCGCAGCCCGAACTGGATGGGAGCCGGAGGGCCGGGGCCGCATTTCTGGCCACAATCCTCGCACTCTGTGCGCTGGGCCTGCCTCCCGGGCCCGCCCAGGGAATTCCAAACAACAACATCACCCTCAGGTCATCCGCTGACCTCACGCCCGATTTCGCCCCCCCGGGCGTCACTAATCTCACCATCCTGACATTCACTCTCAGGGATGACGCCCTCAACGAGTACTTCACGGAGGCGCGGGTGGAGTACAGAGGCACATCAATAAGCGACCTAGCCGCCGTCCACATCTTCTGCGAGACTGACCGGAGCGGTGGTAGCTTCGACGCCTCCCAGGACGCTCTCCTCGCTTCCAATTTCACTCCTTCCTCGAACCCGATAGTGCTCAGCCTCAACTTCAAAATGCCCTTCCTTCAGGACCAACAGTTCTACCTCGCTGTGGATATAAAGGGGAGCGCCACCCACGGGAACAAGGTGGACCTGAGAATTCCAAAGAACGAGCTCACCATCGACGGCCGTACGTGTCCGGGGAGCAGCATAGATCCATCGGGGGAGACGGTCATCGATGCAAAGCCGCCGGAGGGGTGGGCTTCATTCCAGCCGGATGGGTGGACCAACGACACAAGCCCGGACTGCTCGATTCGCGTTCAGGACACAACGTCGGGCTTGAATGTTTCCAGTGCGAGCTACCAGTTCTCTACCGACAACGGAACGAGATGGTCTGAGTGGCTACCAGCGGAATGCGAGGGCCCACAGGGCACCACCGCACAGCAAACCCTGCTCGCGCGGGGGGTTCCATTCGGAAACTCCTCAGAGACCAACAACCTCATCCGCTTCATGGTAAGGGATGTCGTTGGATATCTGAACATCAGCCCCACCTATTATGTACGGGTTGACGACTCCCCGCCCGAAGGATGGAGGCTTGAAGCGCCCGTTGGCTGGCACACCTCCGACCGAAGCCCCACTGTCAATGTAAGCGTCGCTGATGTGCTGTCCGGCCTAAACTGCTCCTCGGCCGAAGCCAGCTTCTCGGTCGATGGAGGGGAGAGCTGGTCCCCAGTTCCCAACTTGACATTCTCGGGCGGGCGGGTTTCGGGGGCGCCACTGGTACTAAGCCTATCAGCCGCGAGGGTTCCATTTAATAGGGAATCCGCATCCCGGAACCTCATCCGGTTCACAATCCGTGACATCGCTGGTAACCTGAACTCGAGCCCGTCGTTTGTGATTCCCGTAGACACCACACCCCCCGGCGCACCTGTGATGAGGGAAATGTCGTTATTTACGCGTGGGACCCAGAACAATGTGAGCTGGAGCGCTCCTGAAGAGGTGACATCCGGTATCGACCGCTACACGCTCATCTGTGACGACGGCCCGGACTTCAGGAACCCTGTGGCGGTTGTGGATGTCCGAAATCGGACCTTCCACGTATTTGAGGGTCTGGCCGATGGGGTTAGATATTTTTATATAGTGTCGGCCGTGGACTGCGCAGGGCTACAGGGTCCCCCATCAGCGCCCGTCCACTCGGCCCAGGACGCGTCACCGCCTGTCACCGAACTGCAAACCGAGCCGCCAGAACCAGATGGAGAGAACGGATGGTTCACGAGTCCGGTCCGCGTCCTTCTTAACGCCTCCGACGCATGCAGCGGCGTCGCCCACACGTTCTACATATTAGACGGCGGCCAGCTAATCACTGGGAGGGAGCTGATTCTCGAGAGCGATGGGGAGCATGTGCTGCTCTTCTGGTCCTCCGATAATGTGGGAAATCAGGAGCGGCCGGAGGAGCGCGTGGTCAAAGTTGACCGCACCCCGCCCATAGCAGTGATGTCGGTCCCCTATCCAATATACTTAGGCGAGACGGCCCTCTTTGATGGCAGCCAGTCGGTGGACGCAGTCTCGCACGAGTGGGAGTTCGGAGACGGCTCGGGGCCCGTGAAAGGTACAGTCGTAAATCACACCTTCAACCAGCCCGGCGTCTTCAGGGTCACCCTGACGGTCCGAGACCGCGCGGGGCTTACCTGCACAACCCGCAGCGACGTCCGGGTGTTGGTCAGAGGCGCCGATTACCCACCCTCAGCCAGAATCGCATCTATTCCGACCGTATACACAGACGTGCCGGTCACATTCGACGGCTCCGGCTCCACGGACGAGGACCCGCAGACGCTAAGGTACGAGTGGGATTTCGGGGACGGCTCGGGAGCAATGGGCGCTGTGGTATCACATGTATATAAAAAAGAGGGGACATACACCGTGAGGCTGAGGGTCACAGACTCCTCCGGACAGTCGGACACCGCCTATCGCTCCATTAAAGTCTTCGTCCAGGGCACGAATCTGCCCCCTCTTGCCCAAATAACACAGCACAATATGGCCTACGCCGGAGAACCCGTGATTTTCGACGCCTCCAACTCTTCTGACGAGGATCTCGCATCCGCCAGTTTCGAATGGGACTTCGGAGACGGCGGAATCGGGCGTGGTGTGCTGGTCTCACACATCTATTCGAGGGACGGGGCCTTCGTGGTCCGGCTGGTCGTTAGAGACTCTATGAACCAGAGCTCCGAGGCCATGCTGGCTGTGAGGGTTTTCAGGAGGGGCGAGAACCTGCCCCCGGTCGCCCAGTTCTCCTTCAGGCCATTCTCCCCGAAAGTGGGGCAAGAGGTCGAATTCGACGCCTCTCTTACCATCGACGAGGACTCCATGAGCTTGAACTACAGCTGGGATTTCGGGGATGGTCAGGGGGCTCTGGGGAAAGTAGTGTATCATGTCTACCACACTCCGGGGGCCTACACCGTCAGACTCAGGGTCAGGGACCGTGGCGGCCTCACCGACGTGTATACATCGGAACTCAGGGTCGCTGGAAAGGGTCCATCCGAGGGCCCTGAAATGACCCGGCTCGCTATCTTGGCCCTCCTCATCGGTCTACTGGCCCTCCTAAGCGCCTTTGCAGCGGTTGTGGTATTGAGGAGGAGGCAGCGCGCGCCCGCGACCACGCCTCTCCGGGGTCCACCGAAGGGGCCTCCTCCTGTGGTTGAGATGGGGCTGAACTATCTGATAGACACCGAAAAGCCAGAACCCGCCTATGACGCCCTGCGCAGATTGGTATCGGAGGGAGCGAGAGGCCTCCTGATCTCCCACACCCACCCGAAGAAAATACCAGGAATTCTGGAAACCCGAGGCATCGATGTCCTTTGGCTCTCCGAGATATCCGATGAAGAGGCTCCAAACATTGAACCCTCCAAGATGGACTATGAAATGACCGAGAGAATTCTGGAGTTCATAAAGACTCACCGCTCGAGCGCTGTGGTGGTGATTGATGGTCTTGAGCTACTGATTCAGACCCATGGATTCGAGAAAGTACTGGAGTTCGTACACAATATCAATGAGGTTGCGTCGCTTCACGAGGCCACGGTGCTTGTTCCCGTGAACAGCCGGGCATTGAAGGAGCTGGAGTATAACCAGCTCAAGAGAAAGTTCGACAGATGGTAGCACTAGTGCGCCGGTCGATGGAGGCCTGAGGGCTGGGGCGGGCGGGGCTGATCCCAGAGCCCATAGTATCGGTCGTTCAGCGGGTCCCCCGGCGACTCCGCTCGCGATCTGCCGGACCCGTCTCGTCCAACGCATAATCCTCCCATTTCCTCCTACCGAGCGCGATCTCAAGCTCTGGTGGGGTCAGTACAGGGAATGGGTAGCGAGCCGAATCCTCTATAGCGATTCTGGGGCACGCAGTGCTGACAGCTGCGTCTATTCCTAGGTGGGAGAGGCTCTCAGGGTCGAAACGTCCTGCCGCCAATATAAGGGCCTCCCTTCCGCTCCCCTCCAGAAGCCGTTTCAATGCCAGCGCCCTCGTTCTTCTCGCCTGTCCTGGGAAAAGACCGAGGAAGACGCCGAACACCTTTGCGTCTCTTGCTACCTCGACAGCTGCATGCCTGATACGGAGAATTCTGTCCCGGACATCTTCACAGGTACGCGCTACTCCCTCGTACGGGTCTGCGCAGACCACGCGTTTTCCAGTGGCCAGCTCCACTCCGACAGGATGAAAGCTGCCGCTGCCAACAAAGAGGAACGAGCCCACCCGCGATGCTATTGCGCGGGCAGCGCTCAGGTCGCAGCCCAACAGCACTCCCTTTCTCTGGGTTCTTCTCCCTCTGGCCGTGAGGGGGTCAAGGCTTGCGCCCCGCAGCACTCCCATGACCTCCTCAAGCTGATGGGCGTGTGTGGCTGTTGTAACCACGCCCACGGGGCGCTTGAGCATTGGTAAGGCCTCCATGACAGACTTTTTAACATCAAGGCGCGGGCAGTACGGAATGTAGATTATCCTGGGTTGATGGCTTAAAATTCTGTCGTGCGCTATATGTAGAACGAAGTCGAGGGAGGTAGGTAGGTAAGCCATGCATGCCCCGTAGCAGGGCTCTGTCAAGAAGGCGCTCGCAGCCCCTGCCCTCGCCTCTATGAACGCGGCGAGCTCCCTGAAATACCCCCGGAGACCGTCTGGAAGCTGAACTCCAATGAGCCGTGCCTTCTTCTTTCTTATTAAGGCACAAGCGCGTTCCAGCCCCGGCTGCAGCGCCTCTATAAATTGCTCCTCTCCTCCCGGACCTCCATTTCTGGCCGCCATCAAGCGCCTCCAGTGCCCCTCTGTGGCTCCATCATCTCCCACCCCACCTTACCCTCTTTTCCCTTCGTATTTTTCCACAATTGACTATCCCATTTTTCGACCCACATCTGGATTAACCGCCCTTTCCCCCCTCACCCCGTTCCCGGCCTGCTGGGCATCGAGTAGGCGCTCGGTCCTCACCCTCCCTCCCTCGAGCCGGACCCTCACCAACGCCCCGATCCGGACGCCAAGCTCCCTCTCGAGCGAGCTCTTGTCCGACGATTTATCAATCACCACAAATGCTCCGCAGAGCACCGCGCCCACCTGATGAAGGGCGGAGGCAACGGCCCTGAGAGTTCCGCCAGTACTGAGCACATCGTCCACGAAGACCACCCTCTCCCCGCGCCTCAGGCCGTTAAGGTATAGCTCGTGGCTCGCATAGCCTGTGCTGGCGCGCACCGAGACCTCGCCGGGCAGGCCGTACTTCTTTTTCCGGACCACCGTCAATGGGACCTTTAGAATGAGGGAGATGGCGGTGGCCACAGGTATTCCGAGGGCCTCGACTGTCAGGAGGCGGTCGAAGCTCAGGTCCATCATGTCGGCCATTAGAATCGCCACCGCCTCCAGCTCTGAGGGGTCCAGGGCCGGAACGCCATCCGCGAGGGGGTGGACGAAGTACTCATACCCCCCCATTCTCACCACCGGTGAGGCCTCGAGTGAGCGCCTCAGACGCTCGATAGTGTCCATCTGAGACCCCCACACATCCTCCCAATTTAATATTCTTTTGGAAGTGAAGGCTTTTTATCGTGGAGCCCCATCCGAGGAAAAGTTACGCCGTCATGAAATTCAGGAGGGACGCGGCACCCGGGCTGGGAAAAAAGGGAGGAGGGAAGATAGATGGTGCGCGTAAAAAGAAAGGGGAAGGGAGGCGCGAGTGGAGCCGAGTCGTGGGCCATGAGGCAGAGGGCGACAGCGGAGGTTAAAGCCGGATGTCGCCACTGGGCAGGTGAATACGTTAGCATCGCGCTGAAAATGGGCGCCCTCCACGCCGTCCCCATCCGCGCATCCGAGGTCGTCCTCGACCCCAGGACATACCTCAAATGCATGTTCGGCTGCAAGGACTGGGGAAAGAACTGGACCTGCCCCTCCGCGCCGGGAGCGGTAAAGCCCTGGGAATTCCCGATGATAATGAAGAGGTACAGGAGGGCTCTTCTGATTCACTGTCGGGACAAGAAGACTTCGCAGGAGATATCCTTCGAGATAGAGCGCCGGGCATTCTTGGACGGCCACTACTTCGCTTTTTCAATGAGCGACTGCGCGCTTTGCGAGGGCTGCGCCCTACCGGAGTCGTGCAGGAACCCGAGGAAGGCCCGACCGGCGATGCAAGCGCTCGGAATCGACGTCTATGCGACCGCTCGGAAACAGGGACTGCCTATAGAGACCCTAAGGGAGGAGAGAGAGCCGCAGAACTGGTACAGTCTGGTTTTGATAGAATGAAGGTGACCACCATGCCCCATTCGAGAATTCTCAAGCTGGTCAAAAAGCATGAGCAGATGCGCAATCAGGGCCTCAACCTCATCCCGTCCGAGAACTGGCTCTCGCCCCTAGTCAGGACGGTGATGACCAGCGACATGGGTGGAAGGTACCACTCGAGCTGGTATGGGGGGACTCAGTACATAAGGAAAATAATCGAGGAGACTGAAAGGCTCGCATGCAGAGCATTCAGGGCAAGACATGCACTCGTGACTCCCTTATCCGGGCTGATATGCGACCTGACCGTCCTCCACACATTCACTGCCCCCGCCGACAAGGTGGCTATTCCCCCGTTCAGCCACGGGGGTTTTCCTTTGGGCATCGACAAGTTCCACAGGAAAAGAGTGTTTCTGCCTGTGGACGAAAGTACTTATGCGGTGGATGCGGCGGGAGCCGCGGCCCTGCTTGAGAGGGAGAGGCCGGCGCTCGCCTTCCTCGGCTCCTCGTTCATCTTCTTCCCCCACCCTGTGGAGGAGGTGCGAAAGGCTGTGCGCCGGGCGGGACTTCCCACGCGTGTTACATACGACGGTGCCCACGTCCTGGGCCTCATCGCAACCGGTGCGTTCCAGGACCCCTTGAAAGAGGGCGCGGATGTGCTCTTTGGAAGCACCCACAAGTCCTTGTACGGTCCGCAGGGGGGCGTGATTCTCACAAACTCGGAAGAGCTGGACGCGGCAATGAGGTCATTCCTCGATGTCGACATCGAGAGGGGGATAGGGCTGGTGGACAATCCACACCCGAACAGAATCGCTGCTCTGGGCGTAGCACTCGAAGAAATTCTAAGGGACAAAAGCTACGGCAGGAGGGTGGTGAGAAACGCGAAAGCCCTTGGAAAGGCGCTGGAGGAGCGCGGCGTCCCGATGAAGTTCTCCGGGCGGGGCTACACCAAGACGCATCAGCTCCTTATGGACCTCAGGCCGGACAGAGCGGCGGAGCTCTGCCATCAGGGAGAGAGGGTGGGTATTTTCATTGACGAGGGCGGGAGGCTCGGGACCGCAGAGCTGACCCACAGGGGTATGAGGGAAGGAGATATGGAGAATGTGGCGGGATTCATAGCGCGGCTATATAAATCAGGCCCCAGCAGGACCCTTGCCAGAGACGTGAAAGGCTTCGTAAGTTCACGCTGGTGAGCGGACCCCTCCCCTGACGGGCTGCCGCTCAGCTCATCGAAGGCGACCTCAGCGGTCGGCGGCTGCAGGTTCTATACCATGTCCCGGTGACTCCCGTCCCTCCGGACTTCAATCCTTCCTCCATCGAGTGACCACCAGTGCTGGAGCGGCGACCAGTAGGAGCCCGCCAATCACTATCGCGCTCCTGCAAAAGTCCCTGAGTCTCTCGGCGGGCTCAGGACCAAAGAAGACTGTATACGTCGGGTCGTGCTCGACCCTGTAGCCCCTCCAGGACGGGAAGGCGACGCCGTACCACAGGGCCGCGGCCCAGAACCCCTCCCTTCCCTTCAGATATAGGTCGAGGGGGGAGGAGTACTTCTCCCGCATCTGCTTGCTAAGGCCGTAGGCCATGGTGCAGAGGACATCGAGGGAGAAGCCCGCCTGCCAGCGAATCAGCCAGGTGTCGCCCGGCCTCGCGGCCACTAGTGAATTATAGGCCCGCTTATCCTTCTCGATATAATTACCGGTAACCTCGTCCTTCAGGTCGAAGGTCCCCCTGTACCCTATCTCCATCGCCCTCTCGCCCCTCCCGATTCTAAGGGTCAGGTTCTCGTCAATGGGCTTGTTCACGCCGGCTGAGACCCTCGTCCCGGTTGAGCTCCCCGTGAACTCGTACCGTGCGGCGAAAATGGCGACATAGTGCACCGCGGCGATTCCCAAACTCTCCGGCAGGGCCTCCCTGCCGACGTTCACGCCCCACAGCCAGAGCCTATCCACCTGACCGAGGGTGTAGAAGGTCTCTGCCGTCGCGTTCCCCGACTCCGGGTTTATTTTGATATCGTATATTATGCTCAGCTCGCTGAATCGCGCGATGTAGATGGGCAGGGCTGCGGAGAGCCAGAACGAGACGATGTTGTTTGCGTCTATTATCTTGGCATACATATTCTGGTAGCGCATGCCGAACCTGTAGTGCCCGTCGCCGAGCTTCTCGGCGGGAATGACCGACACATCGGGAACGAAGTTCTCCGAGACGTTCTTGAGAGAGTCGGAGACGCCGAACGGAATCACATAGTAGGTCGGCTCGTTCCCGTGGTCTGGCATCCCGTTTCCGTTCGTGTCGTTGTAGGCGAGCAGAAACGCAAGAACGGCCGCCAGGAAATTCTCCGTGCCCTTCTTTGTGTAGTAGTGCATTCCGAAGAGCTGCCAGGGGAGTGTTCCGAGGGTGCCGTTCTTCTTGATTGTGTTCAGGGCAATGAGGAAGGCCTGCACATCCTTGTAGTTGCAGTAGGAGATGCTGAAGCTCGCCTCCACGCCATCCTCGGTCGTGTTGGTAATGGCGTCCTTGGTCCAATACTCCTCGTCGAAGGAGTGGCCAGTTATCTCCTTCTCCCTCCCCTCCTCCCAGGCAGAAGGGGGAAGGGCGGAGCCGGTCGGGACGGCCAGAAGGGCAGTCACGAAAAGCACGAGGGCTGCGACAAAGGGTCTGTACATTTTTAGCACCTCACAGGCCCCCGACGGAGGGCCTTCGGTCGTTTTAAATGGACAAGCTGCTATTTAAATATAGGTGGAAGAGCTCACCGAAATCGCTCCGCAGAGTTGTGGCCAGGACCTCGGCCCCGATGCGCTGACCGCGCCGGCCCGCAGTCCCACCCTTTCCGCCAATCTCCTGACCACCTCGTCTGCCACGGCTCTCAGATTCTGGCAATCGGCGCGGTTGTAATCGATGAGCAGCCGTAGGGCGTTTCGACTGCCTTTCCTTTCCCAAATTCTCCACAGATAGGCCGCATCGTGAGAGACCAGGAGGCGAATCTCGCGGGGGCGGGAGATGCCCAGCGCCCTCTCGACCCTCTTCAGCCCACCATGTAGACCGGCCCGGGGCGCAATGTGACGGAGGTCGAGGTGGGGGAAGTTCAGGGGTAGTGATGGGAAAGATGCCCTGAGCATTGGAAGGTCGAAGGACGAGCCATTGAAGGTGACAAGAATATCGGTGTTGCTCAGGACCCTCCGGAGGTTAGCCTCGCACAGATTGATGCCACGGATGAGTGGCGTGTAGCGGTCGGCTAGGAAAACTCCCACAACCGTGATGTCAGCCCTGATATCTAGGCCGGTGGTCTCGATGTCTAGAAAAGCGGCGCGGTGCCTAAAGTCGGGATAAATTCTCCAGCGTTCCCGCACCGGAAGGGATTCGAAAAGAACGCTTGCATTACCCCTGATAAGGCACCTATCTAAGGCGAGCAGATGGGCATCAAACGCGGCCTTTCTCTCCCTTCCAATGCCCGGAATCTTCGGCGTCTCGAGAAAATCCCTCCAATCCCGCACCCCAACGCTCCATAGCCTCCGCTCCATCGCCCTGCCCACACCCCTTAGAAAAACGAAGGTGTGACGCAGCATTCAGGAATGCCATCAAGAAGGTGGTATTTAAAAAGAGCCTGGGGGTAAGTGAAAGAGGTGGTGTCGACCACTCCCATCTGTCTCAGTGGTAGAAAGAACTGCCCGAGAGGGCGTTGATGCAAGAAATGATATACCCGTAAACCAAATCCAAGGCGCTTGACAGAAAGGGATCTGAGCAAGGAGAGGTTTCCGAGCATGGGCCCCCCTGGCGGCCCCCCCCAGAGGGAGCGCAAGCCCATGGTTTTAGCGGGAGACACCTCCACTCCTGAGACAATTCCTGCAGAGATGGTGAGGAGCGCTCGTTCTATCAAAGAGCTCGGTCTGCCAGGGCGCTCTTCCCTCCTCCTCTCGCCGTCCCCCTCACCCCCCTACCGCATCTTTCACGCGCTACTGAAAAATAGGAATGGAATGGTGGTCAGCGGTGTACACCCAAATCGATTGAAGGAAAAATACGGAATTGAGGGTACGGACTTTCTTTGGATTACTGAGTACACCGGAGCCAGCCAGCCCCACGCCCGTCCCCAGGACCTCGAGTACGAAGTCTTGGGAAGAGTGATATCCTATATGAAAAGGAAAAGGGGCGGGGTTCTTTTCCTCGACGACATCGAATATCTGATGGCACAGCTCGGCCTGGAGACCGTACTCCGGTTCGTGAAAGGCACCTCTGATGGCGCTTCTGAGCACGGAGCCACCTTTCTGGCCACTCTAGACCCACTCTGCCTGTCTGACCGTGAACTCTTATCAATTTCTAAATGCTTCGACACAGCCAGGCCGCTCGGCGAGTCCTCAAGACTCGTGCGGTCCTACTCCCGGCCCCTCCCGCTGCCCGCAACCTCATCACTCTTGATGGCCTCAGGCCCCGAAGCCTATAGACTCCTTGGCCTTCTTTCGTTATCTAGAAAGGCTATCTGCCTCACACCCATTTCACCAGCGAAGCTCAGGGAGAGATACGGACTGGCGAAGGTGGATTTCATCTGGCTGACGGAGACCTCAACAAGCAAGGAGGCCATCCCCCCTACCAAGCTCGGTTACGAGGTCCAGAGAGAGGCGCTGGCGCATATCCGCTCGGCCGAACGGCCCCTAATTTTCCTCGATGCGCTGGAGCTTATCAGGCCATTCGTCCCATTCCAGGAATCGCTAAGGTTTGTGAAATGCGTCTGTGACGCTTGTATCGAGCACAGCGCAAGCGTTATAGCGGCTTTCAACCCCTCAGCTTTTGAGAAAAAGGAGGCGGCTCTGCTCGCAAAGCGATTCGATATTGTAAGATGGGGGGTCTAAAAGAAAGTCAAACGAAGTCCCTCCACCCCCAAATAAAACCCCGACCGCCTAGCCTTCTTTCCTTATGACCTCCCAGAGCTTCTCCTGAATATTGTACTTAGCCTGGACAAGCCTCTGAATATAATTGATTACCTGGAGAACAGGGTCCAGGCCATTGGCCTCGCAATATTCGCGATAACGCCTGTACAGCTCCGGGTCCATCCGGATGTTGAACTGAGCTTGCTTAACCTTCTTAGCCACGCCAATAATATACCTGTGCTACTATTTCAAACCTTCCCTACTAAAAAGCTACATATGCTACATTCCGTAGCAAATTATATATTCCTGTACATCAATATGGGTATTGGGGAATGAGCAGAATGGGGAAGAAGAAGTGAGAACGCGTATATGGCGCGGTGGACCGACCGGGGGCCATCATTCGCGCTCAGTTTCCTCAGTGCAGAATCGGTTGGTGCCCTTGGACGAGGAACCATCCTTGAGAATCCTAGGCTTCCCTCCGCGACATTTGCGCAGGGAATATCTAATCTGGACCGTGCTAGGGAGCAAATGTCGCGATAAAGTGGCTAGAGCGTGCCCGTTTATCTATTGGGAGGTTGGTTCCGGTAAGTTGGGGCCGTACAAGGTCTGACGGGCTTTGGAAACCATGGTTTCTGGGTCTCTGTAGAACCCGGCGATTATCTTGGCGAACTCGATATGATTGCTCACATTGATTTTCATCATGTAATTAAGTACATCTATCCTCTTTTGGTATTCCTCTTTCATCTGCTCACTGGTCAGGTTCTTGGCCGACATTATCTTTTCGAACATGAAAGAGTGGCCATTATAGGTGAATACATCATTAGCCGGGTTCCATGAAAAAACGGTGTTGGTTATCAGCTCGTTTGTCTCCGGTTCTATACCCACTATTTCTATTATGCCCTTGACTCGCCTGGTCATCTGCCTGCCGACTTTCACCTGCCCCTGGAGGAGAACCAAATTGAGCGATGAGAGAAGAAGTCGGGGAAGCTCGATGGGCGGGTTCTCCAGCCTGTGCACCATCGAGCGCACGGAGTCGGCGTGAATGGTGCTGTAGACCGTCTTGCCGGTCGCCATGGCCTGGAACAGCGTGTAGGCCTCCTTGCCTCTGACCTCTCCCACGATCAGGTACTGGGGACGCTGGCGCATCGCCGCTCTCATCAGCTCGAACATGTCTATGTCGCTGACGGTCTTCGACCCGCCTTTCCCGCCTGTCCCCTGACGGGTGAGGCCCGCAATCCAGTTCTCGTGTGGAATATTTATCTCACGTGTGTCCTCGATGCTCACTATCTTCATCTGTGGTGGTATGAAAAGGAAGAGCGCGTTTAGGGTGGTGGTTTTTCCGCTTGCAGTGCCCCCTACAACGAACATCGACTCTCCGTGCTCTATCGCGAGCCACAGGTAGGCGACGATGTCCACCGACATCGTTTTCATCCTCATCAGGTCGCAGGGGGTGAAGGGGTTGTCCCTGAAGCGCCTGATGGTGAACGAGGTTCCTCTAGTCGTCACCTCGCGGGCCAGAGTCGCCTGCAAGCGGGAACCGTCCGGCACGGTGGCGTCGAGAAGTGGCTCGGCAACAGATATCGTTTTCCCGCACTTCTGGGCGAGACCGATGATGAAAGAATTCGCTTCGTCGTCGGTGTTGAATACGAGGTTGGATTTCATAGACTGGTACTTTCTGTGGAATATGTAGATGGGGACACGAGTCCCATCGCAGGAGATATCCTCGATGTTCGGATCAATCATCATGACATCTATGATTCCGTAGCCGACGAAATCACGGATGATATAGTACATGATTTTGTCTTTTGACGTGTCGGAGAGCTTGATGCCCCTGCTCAGGAGGAGGGCGTCTATACTCTTCCGGAGATACTCTTCCTTGTCTTTTGTGGTGGCCTCTTCAAGGGTGTAGTCGAGGGTCTTGGATATAGTGTCCTTTAGAAAAGCGAGAATCTCCTTCTCCTTCTCGTTGAGCTGCGGCTCGATAACCTCGTACAAATAGGAATTTGTCTCCCTGTTAAGGGTTATCCTCACATAAGAGTAGGGTTCCCGAATTGGGCGAATCTCTATCTCCTCGATTTTGGGGTCGGTGATTCTGGGGATGATGGTCGGTGCCCGCTCCGCCTCCTTGGTCACCTCTTCCATCTCCTCAATGGTGGAGGACTTGGGCAGCATCACTCTTCGGGGCTTTCTCCTGGCCAGCATCTCTGCAAGGCTCGCTGCCGGAGTTTTGCGCTCGCTCGCCGCCGAGGTTTCCGATTTCTCCATTGCTCACCACCCTCTCGACCCTTCTTGCCTCTTCACCGGGATCAAATCAGCATCACCCTCAGCGCCAGATAAGCGATCAGGACCATGAAGAAGCTGTGCCTCAGCCCATTGGGTATCTGTCCATTCTCCAGAATTCCGGCGGTAACGCCGTCGCCAATGCCATGAATGAGGGCCGAAGCCAGATAAATGAACCTGACCTGAGGAATCAGCTGGGCATTGACGGTCGTCATGCCGCCCGCGGAAATTTCCGAGGCCCCTGTCCCACCCGCGGCTTCTATCTGCGGGATGAAGACGGCGTTGAGAATGAGGACGGTCGCGAGGAAAACGAAGAAGGCGACGTATATGACGACCATGTAAGCCTTCATGTTGAGCTCCTTCTCCGCCTGCATAATCTGATTCTCTTTAATGTCCGTTGACACGAGGGTCAGTATATCGGCAACGTTTCCCCCCGCATTCGAAGCCTTGATGATAATGCCGCAGGTCCGGTTGATGAGGGGGGTGTTGAGCCTCTCGCTGAAGTGCCTGAGGGCCTCGGTCGCCGAAACTCCCCAGCCGATTTGATTGGCCATTCTCTTTATCTCGGGTGTGAGATCACCATACCTCCCTTTGGAGGCGGTCCTTATGGACGCCGCGAGGGTCATCCCGAACTTCCCCGACTCGGCCAGGTCCCTTAGAAAGTCTGGGAGCTTCTCCTCGAGCGCTTTTATTTTTTTGTATCTGCGGTGTTCATAGAAGCCGTACGGGCCAATGGCGCATAGAAGAGCGATGACGAGGAAATCCAAAGGTTTGAGGGCGCCTAGTTCTACGACACCTGTCTGAATCAGCACCGCCACGAGAATGTTCACCGCCGAGACAGCACCCGCAATCAGATATATTATTAGTCTCCAATTGGTCTGCTTTTCTATTCTAGGCCCGTAAATCTCCTCGAGCGTCATGGGCCTGGTCTGCTTCCAGAAGGCGAGCTCAGCCATGGCTACGCCTCCTCCGTCATTGACTGGATGGCGATGATGAAGCCAAACTGGGATAAGGGAATCATCAGGAAAACGATGAGGTAGAGGAGCAGAATCGAAGAGCCGGAAGTCTTCCCGACCAAGGCCATGAGAGACATCATGACGATAAGGAAGAGCGGCATGGCGACCACAACGGTAACGAAGCTCTCGGCGAGCATGCCTAGGGTCTCTTGGTTCTTCTTGCTCTCCAGCTTCGCTAGCCTGGAGTACTGCTCAGCCTTGAGGATGAAGTAGGGCTTGAGCTGGCCGCCGGAGAGAGTGGTTGTCACGACGCCCTGAAGGAAGTCCTGGAACTTGGCTGAGGGTGTGCGCGCCGCTGCCTCCCGAATGGCGGTAAGAACGTCCTTGCCCAACAGCTCTATGTCCCGGGTTATCCACTGGGCCTCTTTCTGTATCTCGCCATATATTTTTTGTTTCGCAAGCTCGCTGAAGATGACGTCAATGGTCACGTCAGCAGAGGCTAGGGTCGAGATGAAGTTCATGGCATGGGCTATCTTTTTATCTATGTCTTTCCCACGGCTAGAAGCCCGGCTCGCGGGAGTGTGCATGAGCACGATGTAGGCTATCAGGGGCATCAGGGCGAGGAGGATGTAGACCAGCAGGAGGATGGGAGTGGGAATTTTGTAAGCGAGCGCTAGCGCCCCAATAATCACTCCAGAAATCAGGGCAGCAGCGATGAGGAGGAAGACGGTGAACCAGACATAGGCGAGGAAGTCCTCCACCCTGAACTTCATGTGCGCTTTGAGGAGGTCCATCTCTAGCTTGGACCCCTCGCCTATATGGGAAAAATACTTTTTTATGAAGGGGGACATTAGAATTCTGGCGTATTTCTGATAATTCGAGAGGGCCTCATGATAAGGAACGGTGCCGCGCGAGAGCTTGACCTGATGGGGAATTCGTGCCTTCGCGAGCTGGTCCTCCCTTCCTGGTTGTATCGGAGCGGAAGGCTTCGTTTCGAGCCTCTCGAAGAGGGTCCTCTTCCTTTCCTCTTTATGTACCATACAGCTCGCTCCTGACCTTTTTAATGGTCGCCTCCGGGTCCTTATAGTAGGCCGAAATAATGCTGGCGACCTCGATATAATTCCTCACGTTGGCCTTACCCATCCACTCGATTATCTCCACCCGCCGCTTGAACTCCTCCTTCATTTGGCTGGTGGTCATATTCTTCATGCTCATTATCCGCTCGAAAAGGAAGGAGTGGCCGTTGTAGGTGAAGTTGTCGTCCGCGGAGTTCCAGACATACACAGTGTTGGTTATTAGTTCGTTTGTCTCCTGCTCTATCCCCACTATCTCGACTATGCTCCTTATCCTGCGGGCGATTCCCTTGCCTACCTTCACCTGGGCCTGAATGACCACTATATTAAGCGAGGAGAGGAGAATTCTAGGCAGGTTGATGGGTGGGTTCTCGAGCCTATAGACCATGCTTTTAACGGAATCGGCGTGCATGGTCGAGAAGACCGTGTGCCCGGTTGCCATCGCCTGGAACATAGTGTAGGTCTCGATGCCTCTGACCTCGCCGACTATTAAGTACTGAGGTCTCTGCCTCAGCGCAGCCCTCAGCAGGTCGTACATGTCGATTTCGCCGGCGAGTTTCCCATTGGGGCCACGGGCGCCGAAGCCGCTTCTGGTCAGTCCCGCGATCCAGTTCTCGTGGGGAAGGTTGATCTCCCTAGTGTCCTCAATGGTGATGATTTTCATCGCGGGCGGGATGAAGAGAAGAATGGCGTTCAGGGTTGAGGTCTTGCCGGACGCCGTGCCGCCGCACACGACAATCGACTCGCCTTGTTCCACGGCAAGCCAGAGATAAGCCAGCATCTCCGCCGACATCGTTTTGACCCTCAGGAGGTCTGGGGGCGTGAAGGGATTGGCTCGGAATCGCCTAATCGTGAAGGATGAACCCCGCGTGGTGACCTCTCGGGCCAGAGTGGCTTGGAGCCTGGAGCCATCGGGGATGGTGGCGTCGAGCATCGGCTCCGCTACAGAGATGTGCTTGCCGCACTTCTGGGCTAGGCTGATCACAAAGCTATCGAGTTCTGCGTCGTTCTTGAACACTATGTTCGAGCGCATTGACTCATATTTCTTGTGATATATAAACAGGGGAATTCCAGGACCATCACAGGAAATATCTTCTATTAGCTCGTCGGTCATGAGAACGTCAATGGGTCCATAACCAACGAAGTCCCGAATCATATAATACGTTACCTTCTGCAGCGTCACCTCGTTCAGGCCCAAGCCTATTTTTTTCAGAAGCTGGCGAATGTGGTTCTTAATATAATCCTCCTTCTCCTTCACAGTGGACTCATCGAAATGGTACTCCATCGTTTTTATCATCGCTTTCATTAGGAAATCAAGCACTCTACTCTCTTCGAGAGAGAGCTGTGGCTCAATCACTTCGTATATGTATTCATTTAAGTCTCGATTGTAAAGAATTCGGACGAAAGAGAATGGCTCTTTAATGGGTTGAATCTCGATTTCCTCGAGCTTTTCATTAGTTATTTTGGGGATGATGGTAGGTAGATTTTTTCTCTGCTGCTCCGTCTGCTTCGCCATCTCCTCGACCGTACTCGCTTTGGGCAATAAAATCCGTCTTGGCCGGTTCTTGAGAAAGGAGGAGGCTAGACGCCCTATGGTGCCCTGGGGCTGGCCAGATGCGGTCTTCTTCTCAACCCTGGTTACCATGGACCTCTCAGCTAATTGCTAGAGCCATCACTGTATATATTTCTATCTATTCCTTTTACTATATTGCGCCATATATATTAATAATAATAGGATAGATGAGCGGAGCGGGTTATCTGAGTGGCCCTGATTGGCCCCCCTTATGATCTCTACTACTTCACCTTAAGTACCGTGGCGGTCCTTGAAATCTTTACAATATATAATTTATAGTAGAGGAGGGACAACGCTCCAGAGAGTGGTAAGACTCTCAAAATTATATTCTTTTGGGCTTTGTCAGAACGGGAGCGGTGGGCGGGAACTTCTTAGGAAAGAGGATTGGTTGCGCCATCGGCCCTTTGAAGGTCCTTACTGACGAGCCTCATTAGATACCTACCGGTAGTGAGGATAGGGGACTGGTAGAAGTTCATCGTATTCATATGGGTGTAAAATTGGAGTTCGGCGGATTCGAATGAGGGGCTGAGGGGGTATCGTGAGGAGGCGGGCCATGGCCAAATATTGGACCAAAAAAACTCTTGACGCTACCGGTCCTCTCCATTAGACTGGGGGCTTGGAGAAAGACGAGGACCCAGAATAGCTAGGTGATGGTGAAAATCAGTGCTGTAATACCTGCGCCGGGTCTCAACTTGAGGCAGACGAGGAAAAAGGGAACGAGGAGCCCTGCGCCGAGGCCAGCGGCAGCGGTGGGGAGGGTAAAGGAGAGAATTCTCCTGAGTACCATCACTGGACCGCCAGCGGCGCCTCCTCCTTCCCCGGCCCCGATCCCAAGAGGGGGAGAATGGCGTGAAGAAGGCGAGCTGGATGGCCGCCCTAATTCCGAACTCTTCGCGCAAGAGCTCCACACTATCGCCTCCGGCAATCCTCCCTGCAATACGAAAACCCACGGCGTTGCCCATGATTAAGGCAAAGGCATAGAGGCTCATTGTAAATTTCCTCTGCTTTCATGCACGCGATTGGTTTGGGCGGCGGAGATTCTGGACAAGGTCCGCGGATTACCAAACCGCAAGAACAAAATGGCGTGGGTGGAATGCCAGGGCTCAGTGCCGTGGATACCAGAGGGTAGGAAATCGCGGTGGCTGGCAACCCGAGGGCCGGGAGAGCGTGAGAGGCCAAAATTGAAGACGCCCCAGCCGATGGAGAGTTATGGTGCCCATAAGTATAAATGCGGAGTGGGGTCAGAAAAATCAAAGAACGCCTGGGAAGAGGGGGCTTCCGCTTCACCCTCTCGCCTCTTTCCCTCCTTTCAATCTATCCAGCGAAAGTTCCTCCTAGTCTCATCATTAATTTGTCCTATGGGATAATGCGAGGGGGGCGATTCGAACGCCCGAACCACTCAGGATAGGATCTTGAGTCCTACGCCTTTGACCAGGCTTGGCTACCCTCGCGCCCCATTGAACGTTCTTCCTATCCATAAACATTGCTGAAATTGCAAAAAGTGGTTCAGCGTGTGGTAATTGCGCCTGAAGTCCTGACTACTCCATCCGTCCTTGCCTCTTTTATCGCTTTCAAAAGGCCATCGAGGTCCATAGCTTCGCAAACGGTGAGACCTTTTCCCAGCCCTTCCAGAGAATGGGCGTCCGAACCTCCCACCGCTGCCCTTTTATACATACCAGCCACCCTCCGGGCCCTCGCGTTGTCAACCGACACCTTGGGACTCGTCACCTCCAGACCATCTATCCTATCGATAATATCGAAAACACGCTCGTTCATGCAGATGGACGTAAGAGCCCCGGAGAAGGGGTGAGGGATAACCACCGCTCCGCCCTGGGCATGAACTCTGTCTATAATTTCCGGTACAGAGAGGCCAGGAGGCGGAAGCTCCTGAATTCCGAGCGCCAGGAGGTCCCCCCAAGGGGTCGAGAGCTCCGCGCCCGGAACGAGCAAGACCTCCTCATACGGATTGCTCACCATGGTCAGGGTATTGTGGTCTGTGAGGGCTAGGCCACGCAGCCCAAGCTCCCTTGCCCTTATTAGGGCCGCCGAGGGGGAGATGGAGGAGTCGAGTGAGCGTTTGGTGTGGACGTGGAGATCAAAGAAGCCGCACATCTGGGGGCGTGGAAAGCGAGCGAGGATATAAAATATAATGGTAGCTATCCTGTGATATCCCGAAAGTAGTTGCTCTCGGGGAATCCAGGTACCTCTCGTCCTAATATATATCACCTTTTGTCCTCCGGGTGGTTCCGGAGATAAATCCTCCTTTCCCCGGGTCTCAACTTCCTTATAAACGCCATC